>JBBJOH010000199.1:0-3457 GCA_037720995.1 Thermoleophilaceae bacterium | reverse complement strand
TGGCGCCGACCCCGGGCGTCTCGTGGCAGGCGCACCTGTTCGGGGCGATCGGGGGCGTGGTTGCGGCCCGATTCGCGGTGCCGGCGGGTCAGCGCGAGCGCCCTGCGCACGGCTAGCATGGGTCGGCCGATGCTCTCGCTCTACCGCCGTCACCGCCCGAGGACCTTCGACCAGGTCGTCGGACAGGAGAGCGTCGTGCGCACGCTGCGAAACGCGATCGAGCTGGGCAAGGTCCACCACGCCTACCTGTTCGTGGGCTCACGCGGCACGGGGAAGACATCGATGGCCAAGCTGCTGGCCTGCGCGCTGAACTCCGAGGGCGGGCCGCGCACCGATTTCTCGCCCGAGGATCCCGCCTGCAAGGCGATCATGAGCGGCACGTCGCTCGACGTGGTGGAGATGGACGCGGCGTCCAACAACTCGGTCGACGACATCCGCGAGCTGCGCGAGAACGTGTCGCTGTCCCCGATGGGGGGCGCCCGGCGCGTCTACATCCTGGACGAGGCGCACATGCTCTCCACCGCCGCGTGGAACGCGTTTCTCAAGACGCTCGAGGAGCCGCCCGCGCACGTGGTCTTCGTGCTGGCCACCACCGAGGCGCACAAGGTGCCGGCCACGATCATCGATCGCTGCCACCGCTTCGACTTCGGCCGGCCCTCGCTGGAGCAGATCGCGAGCGTGCTTGGCCGCGTGGCCGGGGAGGAGGGGATCACCATTCCCGATCCGGCCCTGGGGATGATCGCCCGCAAGGCCACGGGCTCCTTCCGCGACGCCCTGGGCACACTCGAGCAGCTGGTGACCTACGGCGGCGCCGACGTCGCACTCGAGGACGTGCTGGACACCCTGGGCGCGGCCGACGCGGGGCTGATCCTCGACGCCACCGAGGCGCTGGTCCAGCGTCAGCCGCGCCTAGGGCTGCTGGCCGTGCAGCGGCTGGCCGAGTCGGGGCGCGACTACGCCCAGTTCATGCGCGACATGGCCGCCCACCTGCGCCACCTGCTGGTGGTCCAGACGCTGGGGGAGGTGCCGGACTCCTTCGCGGTCACCGCCGAGCACTCCGACCGCCTGGCCGCCCAGGCCGAGGCGCTGACCCAGGGCGAGCTGCTGCGCGCCGTGGACCTGCTGGCCGCCGCCTTGGCGGCGGTGCGCGAGGGCTCGGAGCCGCGGCTGGCGCTAGAGGTGGCGCTGCTGAAGGCCACGCAGCCCGAGGCCGACCAGACCATCCAGGCGCTCATGCAGCGGATCGACCGGCTGGAGGCGGCCTTGCCGGGTGGGGCGGCGCCGGCGGGCGCGGGAGCCCCGCCGGCTCCGGCGGCCGCAGCACCGGCGTCCCCGCCGCCCGTGGCGCTTCCCGAGCCCACCGGATCCAACGGCGACACCACGACGATCGAGCGCGCTGTGCGCACCGCCACCGTCACGGCCGTCGCGGCGGCGGCGGTCGAGGCCACGACCGCGCCGCAGGACGAGGTGGAGGTGGCCATCGCCCCCGAGGTGGTGCCCGCGCTCGATCTCGAGCGCGTGAAGGGGATGTGGTCCGCCGTGGCCGACGCGGTGGGCCAGCAGAACGCCATGGTGGCCGCGCTGGTGGCCGAGGCCGTGCCTTCGGCCCTGGAGGGCGACCGCCTCACGATCGCCTTCCCCGCCGACGCCGGCTTTCACAAGAAGAAGGCCGAAGCCAACCGCGAGTTGGTGCTCGGCGCGCTGCGCAGCCTCACCGGCACGGCGCTGGCCGTGGCCTTCGAGCTCAGCGAGACCGCGGCGAAGCCGGCCACGCTCACGCTCGGCGAGGAGCAGCTGCTCGAGCGCCTGAAGCAGGACTTCGGGGCCCAAGAGGTCTTCGAGGACGAACCCCGACCGAAGGAGGAGGCCTGATGCCCCAGCCCCCCAACATGAACCAGATGATGAAGCAGGTTCAGCAGATGCAGGCCGACATGGCCAAGGCCCAGGAGGATCTCAAGCACGAGAGCGTCGAGGCCAGCGCCGGCGGCGGCATGGTCACCGTCAAGGTCTCGGGCGAGCTCGAGGTGCTGGAGCTGCGGATCGATCCCGGCGCGGTGGACCCCGAGGACGTGGAGCTGCTTTGCGACATGGTCCAGGCTGCGGTCAACGAGGGGCTGCGCTCGGCGCAGGAGCTGGCCGCCAGCAAGATGGGCGCCGTGACGGGCGGCCTGGGCGGCGAGGGTCTGGGCGGCCTGGGGATCCCCGGGCTCTAGACGGCCGGCCTCGAGCACCCGAGCCACCGCCGAGACGCCCGATGTCCGACTCCTCCTTCGCGCCGCCGATCAACCGGCTGATCACCGAGCTGGCCCGCTTTCCCGGCATCGGCCAGCGCACCGCCCAGCGGCTGGCCTTCCACGTCCTGCGCACGCCCGACGAGGAGGCGCTGGCCCTGGCCGACGCCATCCGGGAGGTCAAGGCCACCGTCGGGCAGTGCGAGGTCTGCTTCAACCTGGCCACCGAGGCCACCTGCCGCATCTGCCAGGACGAGCGCCGCGACGGTCACCTGATCTGCGTGGTCGAGGAGCCCAGCGACGTGATCCCGATCGAGCGCACCAACGAGTTCGGCGGGCGCTACCACGTGCTGGGCGGCGCGCTGTCGCCGATCGACGGGGTGGATCCCGAGGACCTCCACCTGGCGGAGCTGCTCGTACGGGCGACCTCTGACGGTGTGCGCGAGGTCGTGGTGGCCACCAACGCGACCACTACGGGAGAGGCCACGGCGCTCTACATCGCCGACGAGCTGCGCGAGCGCGCGCCCCGGGTGGCGGTCACCCGCCTGGCCAGCGGCCTGCCCGTGGGCTCCGACCTGGAGTACGCGGACGAGATCACCCTGGGCCGCGCACTGCGCACCCGCCGCGAGCTGTAGCGGCCCGGGAGCCGCTTCAGCCAATCCGCGTCGCGGGGTGGTGTTGGTCGCGGACGCCCCAGCGCCGCCTCAGCGCAGCACCCCGTAGTCCCGCTTGACCGACAGGATGCGCTTCACGGCCTCGTCGAGCCGCCTTCGCGAGATCTCTCCCTTCTTGACCGCCCGCAACACCGCCCGGTACGCGCCGTCCTGTTCGGCCGCGGGGCCCGAGATGAAGAGCATGTCCGCACCCGCCCTGAGCGCCAGGACCGCCGCTCGCGACGGTCCCTCGAGCGCGGTGATGGCCGGGTCGGTCAGGTCGTCGGTTATCGCGACGCCGCGGAAGTTCAGCCGCTCGCGCAGGAGCTCGACCATCACCTCGCGCGACAGGGAGGCCGGGGTGACGAAGTCGTCGTAGACGTACAGGCCGCTGGAGACCACGATGCCCGGCGCCCCCTCGTCCACGGCAGCCCGGAAGGGGGCGACGTCCCGCCCGGAGAGCTCTCGGGCCGACAGGCTCACGCTGGCCGGGCCCTGGCCGGGGTCCTGCGACGCCGACCCCAGCCCCGGGAAGTGGGCGGGCGCGGAGAAGAGGCGCTGGCGGCGGTAGGC
>JBBJOH010000198.1:0-3479 GCA_037720995.1 Thermoleophilaceae bacterium | reverse complement strand
CTCGCAGGCTCAAGCGCCGCGCCAGTCCACCGGCCCGGCGGCGAGCAGGTGGCTGCCCAGCGGCCGTCCGAGGAGCTTCTGCGCCTGGCGCGCGCAGTCCAGCAGGCAAGGAAGGTCGATCCCCGTCTCGTGGCCCATCTCGTGGAGCATCGAGACGAGATCCTCGCTGGCCACGTTGCCGGTGGCGCCGGCCGGCACCGGACACCCGCCCAGCTCGCCGAAGGAGGACTCGAAGGAGCGCGCTCCCGATTCCAGGGCGCCAAGCACGTTGGCCAGCCCCTGGCCGCGGGTGTTGTGGAAGTGGGCCGTCAGCTCCACTTCGGCCAGGCGCTCGAGGGCAGCCTCGAAGAAGCGCCCGACCTGGGCGGGGTTGGCCATCCCGGTGGTGTCGCCAAAGGCGATCTCCGAGCAGCCCGCGGCCGCCAGCCGCCCGGCGATGTCGAACACCCGCGCCGGGTCTACGTCTCCCTCGTAGGGGCAGCCGAACGCCACCGAGATCACCCCCTCGCAGCGAAGCCCCTCTCCCACCGCGCGGGCGAGCACCCGCTCCAGCCCCTCGAGCGACTCCTCCACCGAGCGGTTCACGTTCGCCCGGTTGTGCGACTCGGTGGCCGACACGAACAGATTCACCTCGGAGAAGTGCTCGCGCAGAGGCAGGGCAGCCTCCAGGCCGCGCTCGTTGGGCACCAGCACGGACACGGCCACCCCCTCGGGGATGCTGGCCCTGCGGAGCACGTCGGCGGCGTCGGCCAGCTGGGGGATCACGTCGGCGCGCACGAAGGAGGTCACCTCGAGCCGGCGCAGCCCGGTGCGGGCCAGGCACTCGACCAGGGCCACCTTATCGGCGGTGGCGATCACCTCCGGCTCGTTCTGGAAGCCGTCGCGGGGGCCGACCTCCCGAATGCGCACGGCGTCGGGCAAGGGCTACATCAGTCCCCGGCCGCCGCTCACGTGCGTCCCTCCAACCTCATGCCTTGCTCACCCTACCCCTCGACCCGAAGCCCGAGAGGGCGGTTACGGCGATGAGGACCACCCACACGTTCACGAAGCCGAACGTGGTGCGCTGGGCGATGCCGTAGTCGCTGGAGCCCGGCCCGGAGAGGGCGACCCATGCCACCGTCGCGAGCCCGATCAGCCCGATCCCCACCAGCCACGCCGCGATGCGAGGGCCGACTTCGCGGTCTACGCGACCGGCAACTCGGCCCTCGATCTGCCGCCGGTCGATCTGGCGCCCGCGCAAGGCAAAGGCCACCAGGAACGGGGTGGCCACCAGGGACAGCTGCAGGGTGACTGCGGCGGCGTTGTGACGCGAGTTGATCGCGGAGGCCGCTCCCGCGTCCACCTGCGCGGCGCAGGACGGGTCACCGTTGGTCATGCAGTCCAGCGGCGAGAGCAGCACGATGAGCACGAGCGCCGAGGCGAGCACGAACACCGCCGCCGCCGGCCGGGCGCGCGGGCCGAGCATGCGGCAGAGCAGCGTGGCGGTCGCGAGGTAGGACGGCACCAGTGCCGCCAGGCCGATCCAGAGGATCCATGGGTGGTCGGCCTCCCGCGAGAACAGCTCGGACACGGTCTGGGTGGCGGTCGAGTAGCCCTCCTGGGCCAGTCCCCCCGCGATCCACGCCGCGACGAACGCGAGCTGGCCCGCCACCGCCACCGCCCCAAGCGCCCTCGACCTCACGACTCCAGCATGGCGGGCCCAAGCGCCCGGTAGCCTCGCGCCGGTGAACGCCCCCGAGCCCATCCCGATCGTCGGCGGCACCGGCGCGCTCGGGTGGGGCCTCGCTCTGCGGCTGGCCCGGGCGGGCCGGCCCGTGGTCATCGGCTCCCGCGAGCAGAGCCGCGCCGTCCAAGCCGCCGCCCGCGTGCGGGAGAAGGTTCCGGACGGACAGGTGGAGGGGGCCGAGAACGCCGAAGCCGCCACGCGAGGACCGGTGGTCTTCCTGACCGTTCCCTTCCGGGCGCAATCGGAGAACCTGACCAACCTGAAGAACGCTCTTCGCGAAGGCCAGATCCTCGTGGACGCCACCGTTCCGCTGGCCGCGGCGGTGTCGGGCAAGGCCACGCGACTGCTGGGCGTTCCCCAGGGCTCGGCCGCCGAGCAGGCCCAGGAGATGGTGCCCGAGGGCGTCAGGGTCGTCTCCGCGCTGCACTCGGTCTCGGCCGCGACGCTGGCCGATCCGGACGCCGAGCTGGCCGAGGACGTGCCCATCTGCGGCGAGCGCAAGGCCGACAAGCAGCGCGTGGCCGAGATCATCGGCGCGATCGCAGGGCTTCGGCCCGTGAACGCGGGCGCGCTGGAGACCGCACGCCTGGTCGAGGGCCTGACCCCCCTGTTGATCTCGGTGAACATCCGCAACAAGACGCGCGCCGGCATCAGGTTCACCGGGCTGCCCGAAGAGCTCTGGACGTAGCGCTCCTATCCGGCGGCACCGGCGGCGCAAAGCTGGCGCGCGGCCTGCTGGACGTCGTCGGCCCCGACGGGCTGACGGTGATCGCCAACACCGGCGACGACACCGAGGTCTACGGCGCCCACGTCTCGCCCGACCCCGACCTGGTGACCTACTGGCTGGCGGACCGGATCGACGAGCGGGGCTACGGGATCCGCGACGACACCTGGCGGGTGATGGAGGCGCTCGAGCAGGCGGGGCAGGAGACGTGGTTTCGCCTGGGCGACCAGGACCTCGCCATGTGCCTGATCCGCACGCAGCTGATGGCCGAGGGCCACAGCGCCACCGCCGCGCACGCCGAGGTGGTCGCGGCCATGGGCGTCGCGGCGAGCGTGCTGCCGATGTCCGACGAGCCCGTGCGCACCCGGGTGACCGCGCGCGGCGTCACCCGGCCGTTTCAGGAGTTCATGATCGTGGGGCAGGCGGAGGGGCCGATCGAGGACGTGGAGCTCGAGGGCGCCGCGCAGGCGCGGCCGACCGAGCAGGTGCTCGCCGCGCTGCGCGAGGCCGAGGCGATCGTGATCGGACCCTCCAATCCGGTGGCGTCGATCGGGCCGATCCTGGCTGTGCCCGCCATGCGCGATGCGCTGCGCGCCGCCCCGGGTCCCGTGGTGGCGGTCAGCCCGTTCGTGGGCGGCCAGGTGCTCAAGGGGCCGACGCTCGCGTTCTGCGAGCAGGCCGGAATAGAGCCGAGCGCAGCGGGCCTGCTGGACGCCTACGCGGGCCTATTGGACGGGGTGGTGGCCGACGAGCGCGTCGAGGGCGTCCCGGCGCTGCAGGCCAACACGCTGATGGACACACCCGAGGACCGCGGGCGCGTGGCAGCCGAGGTTGTCGAGTTCGCCGGGGCCCTGGCATCCTGAGCCACGTGCAGCGAACGATCGCGATACTCCCGGTCAAGAGCTTCGGCGCCGCCAAGCAGCGCCTGGGCGGCCTGGTCGAACCGGAGGCGCGGAGCATCCTGGCCCGCGCCATGCTCGCCGACGTGCTGGCCGCGCTGACCGAGGTACCGGCGATCGAGGAAGTGGC
>JBBJOH010000007.1:0-13070 GCA_037720995.1 Thermoleophilaceae bacterium | reverse complement strand
TCCTCCTGCTGGCCGTTCTCCACCAGCGCGATGATCGTGCGTCCCACCGCCACGGCGGTGCCGTTGAGCGTGTGCACGTGCACCGGGCTCTGGCCCTCGGCGGGCCGGTACCGGATGTCCAGGCGCCGGGCCTGGTAGTCGGTGGTGTTAGAGCAGGAGGTCAGCTCGCGGTAGCGCTCCTGGCCGGGCAGCCACGCCTCCACGTCGTACTTCTTGGCCGCGGAGCTGCCCAGGTCGCCCACCGCGATGTTCACCACGCGGTAGGGGAGGCCGAGGGCCTGCATGATCTCCTCCTCGATCCCCAGGATCCGCTCGTGCTCGGCCGCCGAGTCGCCGGCGTCCACGAACGAGAACATCTCGACCTTCTCGAACTGGTGCACCCGGAAGATGCCGCGGGTGTCCCGCCCTGCGGCTCCCGCCTCGCGCCGGAAGCAGGGCGAGAAGCCCGCGTAGCGCAACGGGAGCTCGTTCGCGGCGAGCATCTGGCCGCCGTGCAGCGAAGCCAGCGGAACCTCGCTGGTGCCCGCCAGGTAGAGGTCGTCGTCGGGCACCCGGTAGATCTGCTGCTCGGTGTCGGGAAGAAATCCCGTTCCGTACAGGGCCTCCTCCCGGACCAGTACAGGCGGGATGACGGGCTGGAAGCCGTGGGCGCCCACGACCTCGATCGCCCATCGCACCAGCGCCAGCTCGAGCAGCACCAGCGGCCCCTTGAGATAGGCGAAGCGCGCGCCGGCCACGCGCGCGCCGGCCTCCAGGTCCACGAGGTCGCCCAGGAGCTCGAGGTGGTCCCGTCCGCTGCGTCCCGCCTCGCCGACCTCGCGTAGGACCGTGTCCTCGTCGGCGGCCCCAGGCTGCGGGGGGTTGGGCAGCCCGGCCACCGCCGCATCGAGCTCTTCCTGCACACGACGCGACTCGGCCTCCAGGGTCTTCTGGCGATCACCGGTCACCTGAGCCTCGGCTATCGCCGCGGAGGCGTCCTCGCCCGAGCGCTGCAGCTGGCCTATGCGCTTGCTGGCCGCGTTGCGGGCGGCGCGCAGCTCCTCGAGCTCCGGGAGGATCTGGCGCCGGCGCGAGTCCAGCTCCAGGACGCGGTCCAGCCGTTCGTCGGAGCCGTCGCCGCGACGGGACAGCGCCTCGCGGGCAGGACCCGGATCGGAGCGGATGGCCTTGAGGTCGAGCATCGCGCTCGCGGGTGCTACTGGCCGGGCTTGCGACCCGAGTACTTGTCCAGGTAGTCGGCCAGCCTCTCGGCCTCTTTGCCGGTCACGATGTTCGCAGGCATGATCGCGCCCGAGAAGCCGCCGTTGCGGATCGCGTAGAGCACGTCGTCGCGACTCTCCTTGCGCTGATCGAAGTTCGGCCCGTTGGTGCGCTCGCCGCCCTCGAGCTGTCCGAGCGGCTTGGAGCCATACGAATTGGCCGGCCCGAGCGTGTGGCAGCCCGAGCAGTGCTGGTTGAACGATTCGGCCGCGGCCGTGTCCTGGGGACTGTCTGCCTTGACCTCGCCCCCGCACCCCGAGCCGGCCACGGCCAGGACGCCCGCGCCGGCGGCCAGCGCCAGGCCACGGCGAAGTCGCGAGATCGTGCTCGAGCCGGTCACGGGCGCGCATACTACCCACCCACCGCAGCCGGTCGGTGTGCTCCTAGGCCGCGCTCTCCCGGCGCTTGGAGAAGCGCAGCAGACCGCCTCCGGCGCGGCGCACCAGCTGCACCTCGTCCATCACCATGGACACCAGGTCGAGCCCCCGACCGCCCTCGGTCAAGCGCCTGGTGGGGTCGCTGCCACCCGGGTTCTCCCAGCCGCGGTCGGAGACCTCGAAGATCAGCGTGTCCTCGTCGCCCCGGGCTGCCAGCCGGACGGAGTCGCCCCGGGAGCCCGACCCGTGGATGATCGCGTTGGTCACCGCCTCGCTGGCCGCGAGCTTGACGCAGAAGCAGCCGTCCTCGCCCAGGCCGAACTCCCGGGCGACCCGCGACGCCCACTCCCGCGCGTCGCGAATCCTCGCGAGATCCGCGGGAATCTCCAGCTCGCGCTCCTCGAACGCACACGCACAACTCACCGTCTCTTGTCCCTGCCTTCAGTTGCCTACACGACCCCTCCTTTCTGCCCGGTATTGGCGCATTCGGAACATTCGACATGGGGGGAAGGCGGGTCATCCCCCGGTCTGGTGGGCGCGAAGGGCCAGGGTGAGGATGAGCAGTGCCCCCACCGTCATCACCCCCATCTCGGACAGCGCGACGCGACGCGCGATGGTCAGCTGCTCGCTGCGGTCGAGGGCATCCAGGTCGGGCACGTCCTCGAGCTCGCGCTGCGCGGCACCGGCGCGCATGCCCTCGCTGATCAGCGTCACCACCAGCGGCGAGATCCCGTAGGCGATGTGCAGCCCGTCGGGCGAGCTGGCGCCGCGGGCCACCAGGTACATCCCGATCGCCACCTGTATCGCCACGGCGACCTGCGCCGCGCGCAACATCCACCAGAACGACGAGGAGGCAAAGCCGCGGACCCAGGAGATCGCCCCCCAACCGCCGGCCAGGGCGTTGGTGCCGAGCACGGCGATTCCCACCCACATGTGCACGCCGCTCACCCCCGGGCGCCCCGCGATCGGCGGCAAAGAGCATCCCTAGGACAATTTGGCACTATGTAGCAACGTCCCACGAGCCTGCGTTATACATCCGAGACCTTGCTTAAGAGCTATCTACCGGCACTCGTCTTCCTGTTTCTCGGCGGAGCAGTAGGAATCGCGTTCACGATGCTCAACTCCGTGCTGGGCCCGAGCAGGCCCGGCAAGGTCAAGAGCGAGCCCTACGAGTCGGGCCTTCCCTCCGACGTGCGCAAGGGCTTTCGCTTCGGGGTGAGCTTCTACCTCATCGCGATGCTGTTCATCCTCTTCGACATCGAAGTGGTGTTCCTCTACCCGATTGCGGTGCAGCTGGAGGCGATCGGCGCCTTCGCCCTGGTCGAGACGATCATCTTCGTGGTGCTGCTGCTGGTTGCCTTCGTGTTCGTCTGGAGAAGGGGGGCGCTGGAATGGAAGTGACTCGCAGCAAGGTCGAAGGAGGCCACTCCTTCCGCTCGCGCCAGCTGAAGGCGCAGCAGATGCTGCGCGGCGACCTCCTGGACAAGGATCTGGAGGAGTTCGTCGAGGAGCGCCTGCTGCTCACCAAGTTCGAGGACGCACAGAACTGGGCCCGCAAGAACTCGCTGTTCCCGCTGGGCTTCGGCCTGGCCTGCTGCGCGATCGAGATGATCACCGTGATCGGCTCCCCGCGAAACGACTTGGCCCGCTTCGGCGCCGAGGCGATCCGCTTCACCCCGCGGCAAGCGGACCTGATCATCATCTCGGGGCGGGTGTCGATCAAGATGGCGCCGGTCATCCGGCGCATCTACGAGCAGATGCTCGAGCCCAAGTGGGTCATCTCGATGGGCGCCTGCGCCTCCAGCGCCGGCATGTTCAACAACTACGCGCTGGTGGCCGGCGTCGACAAGTTCCTCCCGGTCGACGTCTACGTCCCCGGCTGCCCGCCGCGGCCCGAGGCGCTGATCTACGGGATCATGCAGCTCCAGGACAAGATCCAGGGAAGCCCCCACCAGGGATGGCGAGAGCGCTACCGCTCGGCCGGCACCGAGGAGGCGCAGGGCGACGCCAACGTGATCGCGAACGCCGAGGGCGCCGAGGGCGGCGCCGAACGTGCCTGACGCCACCGGTCTCGAGCTGGTCGCCCAGCGCGTGCGCGCCGCGGTCTCCGACGACGCCGTGGTGAGCGCCGTCCACGCCCACGGCTCGGCCACGCTGGAGGTCGCACCCGGCTCGGTGCACGACGTGCTCGAGCACCTGCGCGACGCCGACGAGGAGCCCTACGAGTTCCTCGCCAGCGTGCACGGCTGCGACTACCTGCCCGAGGAGCCACGCCTGGGGGTGCACTACCAGCTGCTGAGCATGGATCGCGCCGAGCGGCTGGGGGTCAAGACACGCTTGGGCACCGACGACCCCGGGCTGAGAAGCGTGGTCGACCTCTTCCCCACCGCGAGCTTCCAGGAGCGTGAGGTCTACGACTTCTTCGGGGTCGAGTTCGATGGTCATCCCGACCCGCGGCGGATCCTCATGCCCGAGGACTACGTGGGCCATCCGCAGCGCCGCGACTTCCCCATGGGCGGCGAACCGGTGCTGTTCACCTTCAACGAGCACAAGCTTCCCCGCTGGTATGACTGAGGATTCCTCAGACGGAATCGGCATCCCTGCCGATTCCGTAAACGGCGCCGCCGGCGGTGGCGACGGCGGCCGTGAGGGTTCGGGCGGCGGCTCTGAGGGCGGTGGCGAGTTGCCTGCCGGCGAGCGAACCCAGGCCGCCTTGAAGGTCCCCTACCGCGAGCGCGAGGAGTCGGTGACCTCGTCGGAGATGGCGGGCCTGGACCCGCCGATCGCCGGCACCGAGCTCGAGCCCGACGCGGAGCTGCTCACCATCAACATCGGGCCCCACCACCCGGCCACCCACGGTGTGCTGCGGCTGCTGTGCACGCTGGAGGGCGAGACCGTGCTCGACCTCGAGCCGATCATCGGCTACGTGCACACCGGCATAGAGAAGTCCTGCGAGGACCAGGAGTACTGGAAGGCCATCACGTTCGTGGAGCGGATGGACTACCTGGCCTACTACTTCAACGCGTACGCCTTCTGCTCGTCGGTCGAGGCGCTGCTGGGCGAGGAGGTCCCCCCACGCGCGCAGTACCTGCGGGTGATCCACATGGAGCTCAACCGGATCGCCTCCCACCTGTTCTGGCTCGGGACCGCCGCACTGGACATCGGCGCGATGTCGATGCTCTGGTGGTCGCTGCGCGAGCGCGACGGCTTCCTGGACCTGTTCGAGATGTCCTCGGGCCAGCGCCTGCACACCCGCTACTTCCAGGTCGGCGGCGTGATCGAGGACATCCCGCCGGGCTTCGAGGACAAGGCGCGCAAGATCATCGCCGGGCTGCCGGCCCGCATCGACCAGTACGAGGCGCTGCTGGACCGCAACGAGATCTGGCTGCAGCGGATGAAGAACACGGGCATCGTCTCCAAGGAGGACATGCTGGGCCTGGGCGTGACCGGACCGCTGCTTAGGGCCACCGGCCATTCCTGGGACCTGCGCAAGGCGATGCCTTACTGCTCCTACGAGCACTTCGACTTCAAGGTCCCGGTGGGCTCGGTGGGGGACAACTACGATCGCTACCGCGTGCGCCTGGAGGAGATGCGCGAGTCGGTGAAGATCGTCGAGCAGGCCCTCGACGGGCTGCCCGAGGGTCCGTTCATCACCACCAACCGCAAGGTCGCGCTGCCCCCGCGCCACGAGCTGGCCACCTCGATGGAGGCGCTGATCCACCACTTCAAGCTGGTCACCGAGGGCTTCCGCGTGCCGCCCGGCGAGGTCTACAAGGCGGTGGAGTCGCCGCGCGGCGAGCTGGGCTGCTTCGTGGTGGCCGACGGGTCGGCCAAGCCCGCGCGGGTGCACATGCGCGACCCCTCGTTCGTGAACCTGCAGTCGCTCAAGAAGATGGGGGAGGGCTCGCTGATCGCCGACTTCATCGCCTGCGTGGCCATGCTCGACCCGATCCTGGGAGGGGTCGACCGCTGATGCCCGACCGGCGTACGTTCCCGCTGGGCTGGGACGCGGCCAACGACCTCGACAAGGACCCCGGGCTCGTGCCCGACCCCGCCGAGGTCGACGTTCCCGAGGAGCTGCGGGTCGCGATCCTCGCCGCCATGGCGCGCTATCCCGATTCGCGCTCCGCGACGCTGCCGGCGCTGGCCTCGGCCCAGAAGGTCCACGGCTGGTGCTCGCCGCTCGCCCTCCACCAGACCGCCGCCGTCATGCAGGTCACGCCGGCCTACCTGTCCTCGGTCGCGACGTTCTACGACATGCTGCGCACCGAGCCGATCGGTGACCGCTACCTGTTCGTCTGCACCAGCGTGGCCTGCCACCTGCGCGACGCGAAGGCGGTCTACGAGGCGATCGCCCAGGAGGCCCGCGACCAGGGGCTCGAGGGTGTGGACGTGCGCGAGTTCGAGTGCCTCGGCGCGTGCGACATGGCCCCCATGGCCTCGGTCGACGGCCGCTACGTGGGGCCGCTTGCGCAGAGCGACGCCCGCGAGCTGGTGAGCGCGGTGAAGGAGAAGCGCCAGGTGCTGCCCGGCCGCGGGCTCGAGGATCCCGACTTTCGACTTCCGTGGAGCACGAGCGATGCCTGAGACCAAGGTCCTGACTGCCAACCTGCACGAGACCGATCTGCACACGATCGCGGTGTACGAGCGCCTCGGGGGCTATGCGAGCGCACGCAAGGCCGCGCTCGACATGGCCCCGGAGGAGGTGCTCGAGCAGCTGGAGGCCTCGGGCCTGCGCGGGCGCGGCGGCGCCGGCTTCTCCATGGGCAAGAAGGCCTCGTTCATCCCCAAGGGGACGATGGACAAGTACCTGTGCTGCAACGCCGACGAGTCCGAGCCCGGCACCTTCAAGGACCGCCTGCTGATGCAGAAGAACCCGCACCAGCTGGTGGAGGGCTGCATCATCGGCTCGATCGCCGCCGGGGCCAACAAGGCGTTCATCTTCATCCGCGGCGAGTACGAGATCCAGGCCAAGATCCTCGACGCCGCCGTGGGGGAGGCCCGGGCCAAGGGCTACCTGGGGGAAGGGATCTTCGGGTCGAAGTTCGACCTCGACCTCGTCGTGCACCGCGGCCAGGGCGCCTACATCTGCGGCGAGGAGTCGGCTCTGCTCGACGGCCTGGAGGGCAAGCGCGGCAACCCGCGGCTGAAGCCCCCGTTCCCGGCCAACCAGGGCCTGTACCAGGGCCCCACCTTGATCAACAACGTGGAGACCCTGTGCAACACGCCCGCGATCATCGAGAAGGGCGCCGACTGGTTTCAGTCGATGGGCGTGGACAAGTCCACCGGCACCAAGCTGGTCTCGGTGTCGGGCAACGTCCAGCGCCCCGGCAACTACGAGATCGAGCTGGGGACCAGCGTGCGAGAGATCGTCTACGGCCTGGCCGGCGGGCCGCCCGAGGGCCGCGAGGTCAAGGGCTTCTTCCCCGGCGGATCCTCCGCCCCGGTGCTGACCGCCGACTCACTCGACCTCCCCTACACCTTCGAGTCGATGGCCGAGGCCGGCTCGATGCTTGGCTCGGGGGCGATCATCGTGATCGACGACTCCCAGCCGATCGTGCCGCTGGCCCTGCGCCTGGCCGAGTTCTACCGCCACGAGTCCTGCGGCAAGTGCGTGCCCTGCCGCGAGGGAACCAACTGGACGGTCAAGACGCTCGAGCGGATCGAGGAGGGCGAGGCCACGCCGATGGACCTGGAGATCATGGCCGAGGTGCAGGAGAACATCATCGGCAACTGCCTGTGCGTGCTGGGCGACTCGATGGCCATGCCCATCGGCTCGATGATCAAGCACTTCCGGCCGGAGTTCGAGGAGCACATCGAGGACGCCCGGGCGGGCAAGGACCGTGAAGCGGTGCCGGCCTTCGGCGCCGGCGAGCTGGCCGCTGCCGCCGAGGCAGGACCCGCGTAGCCATGGCGCGCCCCGAGCTCAAGCTCGTGACCTTCGAGATCGACGGTCGCGAGATCAGCGCCCCGGAGGGCACGATGCTCGTCGACGCCGCCAAGAGCGGGGACGTGGAGATCCCCTACTTCTGCTACGAGCCCAAGCTCGGCGCGCCCGTGGGCGCCTGCCGCATGTGCATGGTCGAGATCGAGGGCAGCCCCAAGCTTAAGACCTCGTGCTCCGAGCCCGTCCGCGAAGGGATGGTGGTCAACACGACCTCCGACCGGGTCAAGAAGGCGCAGGAGGCGATGGTCGAGTTCCTGCTGGTCAACCACCCGCTGGACTGCCCGGTGTGCGACAAGGGCGGCGAGTGCCCGCTGCAGGACATCTCCTACGGCTGGGGGGGTGGCAAGTCGCGCTTCATCGAGCCCAAGCGCCACTTCCGCAAGCCGCTCGAGCTCTCTCCGCTGGTGGCGATCGATCGCGAGCGCTGCATCCTCTGCTACCGCTGCGTGCGCTTCTCGCAGGAGATCGCCGAGGACTACCAACTGGTGTTCCTCGAGCGCGCCGACCACACCTACGTCGGCACCCACGACGGCCGGCCCTACGTGGCCCCGTTCTCGGGCAACATCATCGAGCTGTGCCCGGTGGGCGCGCTGACCTCCAGCGCCTACCGCTTCCGCGCACGCCCTTGGGATGTCGAGCAGGCGGGGTCGGTGTGCACGCTGTGCCCGAGCCAGTGCAACGTGAGCTTCACCATCCGCGACGACGCCAAGGTCCTGCGCGTGCTCGCGCGCGACAACCACGAGGTGGACGACGGCTGGCTGTGCGACAAGGGCCGCTTCGGCTACGAGGCCATCCACTCGCCCGGGCGCCTGCGAGCGCCGCTGGTGCGCGAGGACGGGGAGCTGCGCGAGGTCTCCTGGGACCGTGCGCTGGGCGAGGCGACCGACGCCCTGGAGAAGGGGGGCGCCGCCACCGCCGCGCTGGCCGGCGGGGCGACCACCAACGAGGAGGCGTTCCTGCTCCAGCACCTGCTGCGCGAGGGCCTTGGGTCTCCCCACCTCGACTCGCGCGCCGGGGGTGCCCTGGACCCCGCGCAGCTGCGCCTGCTCTCGCGACCCGACCTCTCCGCCCGTGTGAGCGACATCGACCACGCCGACGTGGTGCTGGTCGTGGAGACGGAGTTGGTGGACGAGTCCCCCATCCTCGACCTGCGCGTGCGCAAGGCCGCGCGGCGCAACCTCACCAAGGTCGTGACGCTGACCAGCCGGCCCTCGACGCTCGATCCCAACGCCGATGCCGTGGTGCGCTTCTCCCCCGGCGCGGCCGAGGCGGCGCTGGGGGCACTGGCCGCCGAGCTCGGCTCGTCACGGGCGAGCGGCTCGCGCCTGCACTCGCGCGCGGGCGCCGAACCCGGGGCCGTCGGCGCCGCCGCGGAGCTGATCAAGGGCGCCGATGACATCGTGATCCTCTGGGGCGAACGCACCGCCCAGGGCGAGCGCGCCAACCAGGCCGTCGACGCGCTCCTGGCGGTGGCCGCGTCGCTCGGCGTGGCCGAGAAGCCCGAGTCCGGCCTGATCGAGGTGCCGGCCGAGACCAACGCGCGCGGAATCCGCGAGGCCGGCGTGGCACCCGGGCTTGCCCCGGGCCTGACCGACGCCTCCGAGACGGGGATGGGCGCGGCCGCGGTTCCCGCCGCGCTGGGCGACGGCGGGCTGAGCACGCTGGTCCTGCTGAACTGCGATCCACTCTTAACCCACCCAGGCCAGGGCGCCTGGGAGTCCGCCCTGGAGTCCGCCGACTCCCTCATCGCCTTCTCGGAGTTCCTGACTCCCGGCCTTCGAGAGCACGCCACCGTGGTGTTCCCGTCGGAGTCGGGCGCCGAGCGCGAGGGCACGCTGACCCACCCCGACGGACGCATCCAGCGCGTGCGCCAGGCGATCGGCCACCAGGGCGAGGTGCGGTCGGGCTGGCGCGTGCTGGCCGATCTGGCCGAGCGCTGCGACGCCGGCATGAGCGTGCTCAGCGCCCCGCAGGTGTTCACCGAGATGGTCAAGGCCACGCCTTTCTACGAGGGCCTCACGCTCGAGGAGGTCGGGGGCCTGGGTGTGCGCTGGCCCGACCGCGACTCCGCCGCGGGGCTCGCGCGCGCGGAGCTCCCGAGCACGGCGCTGGAGCAGCCGCCCGAGCTGCCCGAGGGCCTGCGCCTGGGCGCCGCGCCGTCGCTGTGGTCGGGCCCCGTGTCCGAGCACTCGCCGTCGCTTCGCTTCCTGGCTCCCGGCCAGCGCGCCGAGCTGGCGCCCGCCGACGCCCGCAGGATCGGTGTGACCTCCGGCGACGAGGTCGAGGTCAGCGCCGGCGGGCACAGCGTGCGGGCCAGGGTCGCGCTGCGCCAGGGCGTGGCGCCCGGCAGCGTCTTCTTGATGTCGGGCACGGCGCAGGACAACGCGACCGCGCTGGTGGACGGCGTGCCCCGCAGCGTCGAGGTGCGCAAGTCAGAGAGCGGCGACCGGGTCCCGCTGGACCTGGCCGCGGCGCCGGGACCCGGCGCGGAGACGCCGCCCACGTGATCACGCTCGGCGCCGCCGTCGTGGAGGGAACGCTGGTCCAGATCGTCAAGGCGGTCGTGATCTTCGCGCTCATCCTGCAGATCGTGCCACTGGTGCTCGTCGGGGAGCGAAAGCTGCTGGGTCGCTTCCAGTCGCGCTACGGGCCCAACCGGGTAGGCCCCTACGGCCTGATGCAGCCCATCGCCGACGTGCTCAAGCTGCTGTCCAAGGAGAGCTTCCACCCCGCCACGTCGGTGCCGTGGATGATGACCATCGCGCCGGTGATCTCGATCCTCACCGCGATCGCCACGCTGGCCATCCTCCCCTTCGGCCCGCAGGGCGCCTGGGGGGGCGACCTGGGCCTGTACGGCATCGACGTGCCGATCGGGCTGCTCTACTTCTTCGCCTTCGGATCGCTCAGCTTCTACGCCCTGATGCTCGGCGGCTGGGCCTCGGGCTCCAAGTACGCGTTCCTGGGCTCGATGCGGGCGGCCGCCCAGCTGATCTCCTTCGAGGTGGCGATCGGCATCTCGCTGCTGGGCGTGGCCATGATGGCCGGCTCGCTGTCGTTCGTGGACATCGTCGAGGCCCAGGGCGCCGATGGCCGCGGCGTGTGGTTCATCGTGCCCCAGTTCGTCGGCTTCTGCATCTTCCTGGTGGCCGGCTTCGCCGAGGCCGGCCGGCCCCCGTTCGACCTGCCCGAGGGCGATTCCGAGATCGTCGGCGGCTACAACACCGAGTTCGGCGGCATGCGCTTCGGCTCGTTCTTCATGGCCGAGTACATCGAGGTCATCATCATCTCCGGAGTGGCCACCACGTGCTTTCTGGGCGGCTGGCACGGACCGGGGCCGATAGCGCTGGCCCCGCTGTGGGTGATCATCAAGATGTCCCTCTTCGTGGTGCTGTTCGTCTGGGTACGCGCCTCGCTGCCCCGGCTGCGCTACGACCAGCTGATGAGCTTGGGCTGGAAGATCCTGCTGCCGCTCGGAACGCTGAACGTCCTCGTCACTGCGATCCTGCTGGTCGCGACCTGAAAGGGCTCCACCTCCATGAGCATCGACTACTCAGACGACGTCATCAACGTCAGGCGCGGCCCCGAGCCGGGGGGCATGGGCGGCGCCGGGCGCGCCTTCAGCGCGACGCTGCGCGGGCTTCGCACCACGCTGGCCCGCGCGGTCACCGAGAAGCCCGTGACGGTCCAGTACCCGGAGGAGAAGACGCCGGTCTATCCGCGCTTTCGCGGGAAGCACAAGCTGCAGAAGTTCGAGGAGACCGGGCTGGAGAAGTGCGTGGGCTGCTCGCTGTGCGTGGCCGCCTGCCCGGCCGAGTGCATCCGCGTGGTGGCCGCCGAGAACACGCCCGACAACCAGGTCTCGGCGGGTGAGCGCTACGCCGCCGTGTACGAGATCAACATGACCCGCTGCATCTTCTGCGGCTACTGCGAGGTGGCCTGCCCGTTCGACGCGATCACCATGGGCAACGACTACGAGCTGGCCGACTACGACCGCTCCGACCTCATCTTCACCAAGGAGATGCTGCTCGCCGACCACCCCGAGCGGACTCCTCTGCGGCGCGAAGGCGAGTAGTCGGTGTTCTTCGAGCAGCTCCTGTTCTTCGTCGCCGGGGGGCTGGCCATCGCCGGCGCCCTCGGCGTGGTGCTGCTGCCCAACCCGTTCTACTCCGTGCTCTCGCTGGTGTCACACCTGATCGCGCTGGCCGTGCTCTTCCTGCTGCTGCGGGCGGACTTCATCGCCGCGGCGCAGGTCGTGGTCTACGCGGGGGCGGTGATGGTCCTGTACGTGTTCGTGGTCGCCTACATCGGCGGCACCGACGAGCCGCTGAAGCTGGAGAGCGCCGGGATCCCGGGGTCGCTGGGACCGATCTTCGCGGCGGTCCTGTTCCTGGAGCTCGCCATCGCGGTCATCGGCTCGGGGCTGGGGGCGCTTGACACCCGCGGCGCCGATGTCGGCGTGGGCTTCGGCTCGCCCGGCCAGATCGGCGAGCTGCTGCTGACCAAGTTCCTGCTGCCCTTCGAGACCGCGTCCTTCTTGTTGCTGGTGGCCGCGGTGGGGGCCGTGGTGCTCGCGCGCAAGCGCCGCGGCCTGGACGAGCCGCCGCCGCCCGAGGACGTGATCTCCGTGCACGAGCTGGTGGGGGGTGGCGCCGTGGCTCCCGACGCTCCCAGGCACTCCTACTGATGGACATCGCCTGGTTCGTCGTCCTGTCGGGCTTCATCTTCGCCATCGGCGCCGCCGGGGTCCTCACGCGCCGCAGCCCGATGGTGGTGCTGCTCTGCCTGGAGCTGATGCTGAACGCCGGCAACCTGGCGCTCGTCGCCTTCTCACGGATGCTGGGCAACCACGACGGCCAGGTGTTCGCCCTGATCGTGATGGTGGTGGCCGCCTGTGAGGTCGTGGTCGGCCTGGGGATCATCGTGGCGATGTACCGCCGCCGGCTGGCCATCGACGTCGACGCCATGAACGAGCTCCGCGGATGATCGCGGCGTGCCGCGGATGAGCCCCACCGACTACGGATGGCTGGTGCTTGCCCTGCCCCTGGCGGGCACGGTGCTGATCATGCTCGGCTGGCCGCGGCTTGGTGGCCGCCTGCCCGGCTGGATCGCCAGTGCCGCCATCGGCGGGTCCTTCCTGGCCTCGCTCGGCATGCTGCTGACGCTGCTCGACCAACCCGAGGAGAGCCGCTCGCTGGTGGGCAGCGCGTTCACCTACATCGACACCGCGGGCTTCTCGGCCGACGTGTCGATCCTCGTCGATCCCCTGTCGGTGGTCATGTGCCTCGTGGTCTCGGGAGTCTCGTTTTTGATCCACCTCTACTCGGTCTCCTACATGACGTCAGATCGCGGCTTCACGCGCTTCTTCGCCTACCTCAACTTCTTCGTCTTCTCGATGCTGCTGCTGGTCCTGGCGGCCAACTTCGTGCTGCTGATCGTGGGCTGGGCCTTCGTGGGCGCGGCCTCCTACCTGCTGATCTCCTTCTGGT
>JBBJOH010000197.1:0-3518 GCA_037720995.1 Thermoleophilaceae bacterium | reverse complement strand
CGTCGGGGTCGAGCACGAACGCGCCGTAGTAGCCGGGGTGGTAGATCTCGCGCACGCCGGGGCCACCGTTGTCGGTCGCCCCGGCATCCAGGGCGGCGGCGTGGAAGGCATCGACGACCTCGCGCGACCCGGCGGCGAAGGCCACGTGCACGCCGCTCTGAGGAGGGCGCTCGCGGGTGCCGATCCAGAAGAACGGCTTTTGATCGGAGCGGTAGCCGAAGCCGCCGATCACCGGCGCCGGCTCCATCAGCAACTCCATGCCGAGGGTCTGCAGGACGGGGGTGTAGAACGCCCTGCTGCGTTGATAGTCGGCGACGTCGAGGCCTACGTGATCGAGCATTGGCCTGGCACCCTACGTCGTATCCTCGCCTCGATCGATCCTCTGGGGGGTCGTCTAATGGCAAGACACCAGGTTTTGGTCCTGGGTATGGAGGTTCGATTCCTCCCCCCCCAGCTGACGCGTGGGCTAGCGATCCTTCTCCTCGCGCGGCACGCGTCCCGCCTCGGTCCCGGCCTCGTAGGCAGGACCGCCGGGCGGCACGATCCCCAGCACCCGCATCGACTTCAGGCCCAGGCTCAGCCGTTCGCGCCCGTCGCTGGAGCTCACGTCCAGGCCGCTGAGCTCGCGCACGCGGTCGAGGCGATAGCGGATGGTGTGGCGGTGGGTGAACAGGCGCTCGGCGGTCCTGGCCACGTTGCCGTCGGCGTCCAGGAAGGTCTCGAGCGTGCGTACCAGCTCGGTCTCGTACTGGTTGTCGTAGTCCACCAGCGGAGCCACGGTCTCCTGGTGGAAGCGCTGCAGCTCGCCCGCGTCCTCGCTCATCGCGGGCAGCAGCAGCCGGTAGGCGCCCGTCTCGTCGAAGGACAGGCGGTCGACGCCGCGGGCCTCCGCCACGTTTGCGGCCAGCAGCGCCTCGGCGCCGGCGCGGTGCAGGTCGCCCGGATCCGCGGCCGGGCGGCTCGAGGCGACCACCAGCCCGAAATGGGCCAGCCCGAGCTCGAGCTCGTCGTGCACCGCCTCGGCCGCCCGGGCGGCCACGTCGGCCCCCGAGCCGGGGACCAGGATCGTCAGCTCGCGCTCGGGGCGCAGGGTGCGGGCCTCTGCGCCGCTGCCGCGCGGGCGGGCGGGGCCCAGCTCGACCGCCGCCGCCAGGCAGGTGCGATCGACGGCCCGGGCCCCCCGCTGGGCCACGGTCAGCGCGCGGGCGCGCCAGTCGCCCTCCTCGGCCTGGCGGGGGCGGGCGCGGGCCACGATCACGCTGGCGCCCGCGGTCAGGTCGCAGCCCAGCTCCTCTGCGCGCGCGACGATATTGGCGCGGTCGGTCACCCGCCGGCCCAGCAGGTCGCCCACGAAGTCGGCCACCGCGGCTTCGCTGGCGCGCTCCGGGGCCCGGGCTCTGTCGACCTCCTGGGCGATCAGCGTGGTCACCATCCGCAACAGCACGGGAGCGGGCGGCGTTCCCCGCGGGCGCCAGCGCAGCTCACCCACCGGCGCGTCGGCCACTCGCAGCACCGCAACCCCGGCGGAGCCCTCGCCGGCGAGCACCGCCCGCTCGTCCTCGGGGGACTGGCAGGCGACGGCGAGAATGCTCGAGCGGCCGTCGAGGACGACCACGCTCGCCTCCAGCGCATGGGCCGCCGCGCGGGCCACCGCGGGCAGGCCGGAGCCGGATTCGACGGCCTCGGAGACCTCTTCGAAGGCGCTCAGCAGCGGGCTCGCGGCCACCGGGTCCTGCTTGGGGTGCGCGGCAGCCATGGCACGGATTCTACGGTCGCACCCCAAACCCGCCTGGCCGGGGCCAAGCTGCCCGCGCTACCCGTAGCGGTCGTAGGACCAGACCACGGCCAGGCCCAGCGCCGCCCCGGTCCCGACCAGCGTCCCGAGGATGAACAGGGTCAGAAAGCCCGCGGCCAGGCGCTCCCACAGGCGCCCGTAGGCGGCGATGGCGGGCACGAGGATGAAGGCGATGTAGCCCGCGCCGACGATGCCGGCCGCGACGGCGATCGCCACTTCGGTGGTGGTGAGGTCGAAGGTCACGTGGCTTGGCTCGGGGATCCGTGCTCGGACCCATTGTTGCGTATGTGGTCGACGATCAGGGCGATCGCCGCGCACGCGCCCAGTGCGCCGGCCCCCAGTGCCCAGCCGGCGGCCACGTCCGACCAGTAGTGAACGTGCAGGTAGATGCGCGACAAGCCGACGACCGCGCAGACCATCAGGCCCGCGCCGACCAGGACCGCCCGGCCGGCCAGGCCCGGCAGCGCGCGGGCCGCCACCACGGCGACCGCGACCCAGACGGTGGAGTAGGCGGCATGGCCGCTGGGAAAGCTCGAGTCCTGCGCCGCGGCCAGGGGCATCGGCGGACGTGGCCGGTCCACCCCCGCCTTGGCCAGCTGGACGCCCACGAAGAGGAGCAGCGCCCCCATCACGAGAGCCGAGAGCTCGGTGAAGTGCCCACGCGCCGCGAGCGCGATGCACGTGATCATCAGCAGGGCGGCCACGATCGGGGATGCACCGAGCTCTGTCACGACCTTCAGCACGTCCACCGCCACCGGCGCATGGAGCCGGTCGGCCAGGTCCAGCAGGCCTTGGTCGGCGGGCGTGAAGGGGGTGCCGCTGCGGATCACATCGGTGTAGAGCGTGAAGGCGTAGAGCCCGACGCCCGCGACCGCCGCCGTGGTGACGAGCTCCAGGCCGAAGTCGCCGGGGACCAGCCGCCCCCACAGGAAGCGCAGCCGGGGGGCGAAGGCACCGACCACCGGCCTGCCGATGCCGCGCCAGGCCTTTCCTGCCGCTGCGTAGAAGGGGTGCAGGGCCGGGCGCCGACCTTGCCGCTCGATCCATCCGGCCAGGCGGCGGCGTTCCTCGGGCCGGCGCAGGCGCCGGTAGGCGAGCACCACGCCCGCCACCACGAAGACGACGATCGCGAAGGCGAGCGTCGCCTTGCCCGCTATGGAGGCCACCTGGTCGAACGAACGCCAGAAGATGTAGCCGAGCACGCAGTACAGCGTGCCCCACAGCCCGCACCCGATGATGCTGAAGGGGATGAAGCGGCGGTACGGGAAGCCCGACGAGCCGGCCACGAACGGAGCCAGGGCGCGGATCAGCCCGACGAACCGGCCGATCAGGATCGTCTTGCCGCCGTGACGCTCGAAGTAGGCCTCCACGGATGAGAGCCGCTCCTCGGTGATCTTGACCTTCGGCCCGTGGCGCAGGACGAACTCGCGCCCCAGCCGGCGGCCGATGAAGAAGCTCATGGTGTCGCCGGCTACGGCACAGATCCACACCAGGCCGATCAGAGGCATGAGCGAGATCTCGCCCTGTCCCGCGATCACTCCGCCCACCATCACCGAGGTCTCGCCGGGCGCGATCAACCCAACAAACGCGCCGGTCTCCAAGAAGGCGAGCAGGCCGACCAGCGCGTAGGTCCACGGCCCCAGCGTGCTCGCCAGATCCTCGATCGCCTTCTTGGGATCGGGAATCCGCGGAATCACCCCGGCCACGTAGAGCGCGGCCACCA
>JBBJOH010000196.1:0-3530 GCA_037720995.1 Thermoleophilaceae bacterium | reverse complement strand
TGCGCGCCGTGCTCTTCGATGCCCTGGGCACCCTCGTCGCGCTCGATCCTCCGGCGCCTCGACTCCGGGCCGCGCTTGAGCGCAACACCGGCGTCGACGTCGGCGAGGCCACGGCGGCTCGCGCCTTCGCGGCCGAGATCGAGTTCTACGTGGCCAACCACATGCGGGGCGGCGATCGCGATGGTCTCGAGTCCCTTCGCGACGACTGCGCGGCGGTCCTGCACGAGGCTCTCGGGATGGCGCCCGGCGAGCGCCCGGCGGTCCGCCGCTCCATGCTCGAGGCGATCAGGTTCACCGCCTTCCCCGACGCCGAGCCCTCGCTGCGCGATCTGCGCGAGCGGGGGCTTTCGCTGGTGGTGGTGAGCAACTGGGACCTCTCGCTGTGCGATGCCCTGAAGGGCGCCGGCCTGGACGGGTTGATCGACGGGGCGGTCTCCTCGGCCGAGGTGGGGGTGGCAAAGCCCGCCTCCGGACCCTTCCGCGCGGGTCTGGCCCTGGCCGGCGCCGAGGCCGCCGAGGCGCTCTACGTGGGCGACTCCCCGGATACCGATATCGAGGGCGCCCGCTCCGCGGGACTGCGTGCGGTGCTCTTGGCGCGCAGCGGCGATGCGCCGCCCGGGATCGAGGCGGTGCGATCGCTCGAGGAGCTGCCCTCCCTATTCTGAACGCCGATGGCGACCGTGCCGACCCTCGCGCCGCCGGACCCCCCCGAGATGCCGGAGGGGCCGCAGCGCTTCCCCGAGTGGCCGGCCTGGTTCGCGCTCGTGGGCTTTCTCCTGGGCATCGGCGCCACGCTCCTGGGCGTGGCCGTCATCGGCGGCATCGCGGTCGCGGCGGGGGCCGACACCGACTCTCCCACCTTCGTCGTGATCGGCACCCTGGTGCAGGGGATCGCGTTCGCGGCCAGCGCGGTCTTCTTCGCCGGCCGCGTGACGCGCCCGCGCGCGTGGCACTTCGGGCTCCGGGACGCTCCGTTGTGGAGGGGGATCGGCTGGGCGGCGCTGGGGATCGCGGCCTTCTACCTCGTCACAGCCCTCTACGGCGTGGCCGTCAAGCCCGACACGGAGCAGAAGACCGTCGAGGCTCTCGGCGGCGACAAGGGGACATTCGGGCTGATCATGGCCGGGGTGATGGTGATCTGCGTGGCCCCGGTGCTCGAGGAGTTCTTCTTCCGCGGCTTCTTCTACCGGGCGCTTCGGAACCGCTTCACCGTCTGGGTGGCCGCGCTCACCGACGGGGTGCTGTTCGGCGCGATCCACTACAGCGGCGACGGCCTGGACGGCCTGCTGATCCTGCCCCCGCTGGCCCTGCTGGGGGTCATCTTCTGCCTGGTCTACGAGCGGACCGGGTCGCTGCTGGTGCCGATCGGGATGCACGCGTTCAACAACTCCGTCGCCTACGGCGCCCTGGCCGACGACGGCTGGATGGTGTCCGTGGCGGTCGGGCCGCTGATGCTCGTGGCCCTGCTCCTCGCCGCGCGCGCCCTGCCGCCGGCACCACGGCTGTCCAGCGCCTGACGCAGGTAGAGTCCTCGTCGGCATGCGGCGCCCAACCACATCGCTGCTTGCCACCTTGGCGGTCTGCGCCCTGCCCGGGGCGGCGTTCGCCCAGGTGCCGGCCCCGGACGGACCCTCTGCTGCCCCCGCGCCACCGGCTCGGGCGGGCAAGGTGACGATCAAGGTCTCCGGCGGCCAGGCCACCAGGAAGCTGCGCTACGTCGCCAAGGGCGCGAGGATCCGCGTCTCGGGCACGGTCAGGCCCTTCGTCGCCGGACAGACCGTGGTGCTCGAGGTGCTGCGCAGGAAGAAGGTGGTCCTCCGCCGGCTGATCGCGGTGGGCGCCTCAGGACGCGTGCGGACGCGCATCAGGACGCGTCGCCGGGGCCTGCTGAAGCTGCGCTTTCGCCACGCGGCCACGCCCGCTCAGCGGGCGTTCTCCTCGAGGAGCAGGAAGGTCAGGGTCGTGTCCCTGAGAGCCGGGCGGGGCTCGCGCGGCGTCAAGGTGCTGTTGCTCCAGCGCGGCCTTAACGCCCTCGGCTTCGCCGTGCCGCGCACGGGCGTCTATGACGGCGGCACCGCTCGCGCCGTGCTCGCCTTCCGCAAGACCAACGGCATGGGCCGCGCCGGGTTCGCCACGCGCGGCGTCTACTCCAGGGTGCTCCGGCGCCGGGGCGCGTTTGCAGCCCGCTTCCCCAAGGCGGGACGCCACGTGGAGTTCGACTGGTCGCGCCAGGTGCTCGCCCTTTTCAATCGAAAGGGGAGGGCCTGGCGCGTCTACCACGCCTCGTCGGGCAAGCCGTCCACGCCCACGGTATTCGGCCGCTTCCGCTTCTACCGCCGCGATCTCGGGACCAACGCGAAGGGCATGGTCGACGCCTCCTACTTCATCGGCGGCTACGCCATCCACGGCTACAAGGAAGTGCCCCTCTACGCGGCCAGCCACGGTTGCATCCGGGTTCCGATCCCCAACGCGCGCCAGATCCATGATGCCGTCTCGACCGGCGAGAAGGTGTTCGTCTACCGATAGAGCCGGCTCAGGCGGCGGTTCGCCAGTCCTGCGACTCGCGCCGGGAGGCCGGCAGCCAGTTGGCCAGCATCAATCCGCCGAGTCCGTAGAGCAGGAGGCCGAGGGCGCCCGGCACCAGCCGGCGCACCCAGACGTCGCTCGAGCCGGCAAGGCCGGTGAAGGGACTCACGATCACATCGTTGGCGTCGTCCACGTACTCGCGGGCGCTGGAGTGCGCATTCTCCCGCTCTCGCTCGGCCGCCGGAGCGGGGTTCGGCTGCTGTACGTCCGCATCTGACTGGACCTTCGCCGTCCCCTCGACCGACCGGACCTGGTTCTCGCTGCCGGTCGAGGACTCGTCCAGGGCGAACAGCACCAGGCTCAAGGCGACGATGGCCGCCGCGACGACGGCGCAGATGCGCACTAGGGGTGCCATGCCTTCAATAGCATCGGCAGCACCCATGGTGAGCGTGAGCCCCGCAACCGACGCGCGCGGCCGGCTGGCCGCCGAGCTGCGCGAGCACGCGCTCGTGATCGGGAAGGTCACGCTCTCAAGCGGCGCCGAGGCGGAGTACTACGTGGACGCCAAGCGGGCCATCCTGCGCCCCGCGGGCTTCGCCGCCCTGGCCGAGCTGGTGGCCGCCGAGGCGATGCGGCGCGCGGCGACCGCCGTGGGCGGGATGACGATGGGCGCGGACGCCGTGGCCTGTGCCGCCCTGGCCGGGGGGGCGGAGGTGAAGGGCTTCTTCGTTCGCAAGGACCGCAAGGCCCACGGGCTCCAGCGCTGGATCGAGGGCCCGCCGCTCGACCAGGGCGAGAGGTGCCTGGTGGTCGAGGACGTCGTGACCACAGGCGGCTCGACCATCCAGGCGATCCAGCGGATTCGCGAGGAGGGCTTCGAGGTGGCCGGAGTCCTCAGCGTGCTGGATCGTCTCGCAGGAGGCGGAGAGGCGATCGCCGAGGCCGTATCAGCGCCCTACACGGCGCTGGCGACCATCGACGATCTCTACCCCGAGCGTAAGAAG
>JBBJOH010000195.1:0-3531 GCA_037720995.1 Thermoleophilaceae bacterium | reverse complement strand
AATGGCGATCGTGCCGATCGTAGACGTGGTGTTGGCGGCCGTCGATCCCGTGCGCGGCGCGCTGGGCCAGACCGATCAGGAGCACCTGCTGCCCGCCCGCCAGATGCAGGCGCTCTCGTTCATCGTGCACATACCGATCGTGTGCTTCGGCATCGCCTTCCCGGCCATGTTCCTGTTCGTGGAGGGGCTGTGGCTGCGCACGGGCAACCCCGTCTACAAGGCGCTGGCCAAGCGGTGGTCGAAGATCGCGCTGGTGCTGTTCGCCGTCGGGGTGGTCACCGGCACCATCCTCTCCTTCGAGTTCGGCCTGCTGTGGCCCAACTTCACCGCCACCTTCGGCGAGGTGTTCGGGCTGGCGTTCGCGCTCGAGGGGATCTCCTTCTTCGTGGAGGCGATCTTCATCGCCATCTACGTCTACGGGTGGGACCGGCTTCCGCGCCGGACCCACTTCCTGGTGGGCATACCCGTGGTGATCGCCGGGCTGACCGGCTCGCTGACGGTGCTGACCGTGAACGGCTGGATGAACGATCCCCGCGGCTTTGACCTGGTGAACGGCAAGGTGGTCAACCCGCAGCCGTTCACGGCGCTGTTCGGCGGCAACGTGTGGCACGAGCTGGTGCACATGTACCTGGCCGGCTACATGGTCGTGGGCTTCCTGGTGGCCGGCTACTACGGGCGCCGGTGGCTGAAGGGACGCCGCGACCACTACACCCGCACGGCGATGATCGTGGGCCTGACTTTCGCGGCGCTGGTCGCGCCCGTGCAGGTCGTGGTGGGCGACTGGGCCGCGCGCACGGTGGCCGAGAAGCAGCCGGTCAAGCTCGCCTCCTTCGAGGGGCTGGGCAAGACCACCAAGGGCGCACCCTTCCACATCGGCGGCTACTACTCCGACGGCGAGATCCGTTACGGCATCGCGGTTCCCAAGCTCCTCTCGCTGCTCGCCTTCCACGAGCCCAACGCCACCGTCAAGGGAGTCGAGACCGTCCCAGAGGCCGATCGCCCCCCGGTCAACGTGGTGCGCACCAGCTTCATGGTGATGATCTCTGTGGGCAGCGCGCTGATGGCGCTGGGGCTGTGGTTCCTGGTCCTGTGGTGGCGCCGCGGGCGGCTGCCGCGCAGCCCGTGGTTCTACCGCGCGTTGATGGCGGCCGGGCCGTTGGCGCTGCTGGCGCTCATCTGCGGGTGGATCACCACCGAGGTCGGCCGCCAGCCGTGGGTGGTCTATAAGTACATGCGCACCGAGCAGGCCGTGACCGACGCCGACGGTCTGTGGCTCGCCTTCGGGGTGATGGTGGTGGTCTACGCGGCGCTGGTCGCCGCCACCGTGTGGCTGCTGCGGCGCCTGGCGAGCACCTCGGCCGCCGACGAGATCCCGGAGCATGGATGATGCTCGAGCTGATCTGCCTCGTGCTCGTGATGGCCGGCCTGACCGCCTACGCGATCCTCGGAGGAGCCGACTTCGGCGCCGGGCTCTGGGACCTGACCGCGGGCGGCCCCGAGCGCGGCGGCCGGGTGCGCGGCATGGTCCAGCGCTCGATGAGCCCAGTGTGGGAGGCCAACCACGTCTGGCTCATATTCGTGCTCGTCGTTCTGTGGACGGCCTTTCCGGTGGTCTTCGGCTCGGTCTTCTCGACCCTGTACGTGCCGCTGTTCCTGGCCGTCGGGGGGATCATCTTCCGGGGCACGGCGTTCGCCCTGCGTGGCCAGGCGGCCACCATCAACGAGGCCCGGGCGCTGGGCGCGATGTTCGCCTCGACCTCGCTGCTCGTGCCGTTCTTCCTGGGCGCCGCCCTGGGTGGGATCGCCTCGGGTCGCGTGCCGGTGGGAAACGCCACCGGCGACCCGTGGAGCTCGTGGCTGAACCCCACGTCCCTGATGGTGGGCTTCTTGGCCGTGGTCACCGGAGCGCACCTGGCGGCGGTGTACCTGGCGGGCGACTCGGTGCGCGCCGAGCTTCCCGACATGGAGCGTGCCTTTCGCGCCCGTGCCCTGACCTCCGGTGTGGTGGCGGGGGTGGCGGCGATCGGAGCGCTGCCCATACTGGCGTCCGATGCCCCCGACCTCTTCTCCGGCCTCGACCACGGCCTCGGACTGGCCAGCGTGGTGGCCTCGGGCCTCTGCGGGGCGGCCACGCTGGCTCTGGTGGTGGCTTCGCGCTTCGCCCTCGCGCGCGCGACCTCGGCCGCCGCGGTCGTGGCCGTGATGATCGGGTGGGCGGCGGCCCAGAAACCGGATCTGCTCCCCGGCGCGCTGACTCTGGAGCAGGCGGCGGCCGGCGACACCGTGCTCGCCGGCCTGCTGGGGGGACTCGCGGTAGGTGCCCTGATCCTGGTCCCCTCGCTGGTCTACCTCTACCGGCTGGTGCTGCGCGGCACGCTGGACCAGGCGTACGAGCCGATGGACCAGCGCTTCGTCCCCACTCCCCGAGACGACTCCGACGGTGAGGACGCGTGAAGCGCTCGCGGCGCCTGCGCGTCGCGACCATGGCCTGCCTCCTGCTCGGCCTGGCCCTGATGCTGCCCTTCAACGCCACCCTGACGCTCGCGGCGGGAATCGCGCTGCTCTTCGCCTTCGTGGTCTGCGGAGTCTTCCTGATCGCCGATCCCGCGTTCCTGGAGGGCGACGAGCGCGACGATTGACGATCCCCGGCGGGCTCAGCTCCCCTGCTGGTCGAACCGCTCGCGGCAGCGCTCGATCTCCTCGACTGCCTCCGCGTGCGAGCCCCAGCCGTCGATGCGCCACTGCTTGCCCTCGAGCTCCGTGTAGACGGAGAAGAAATGCTCGATCTCCTTGGCCAGATCGCCGGGCAGGTCGTCCAGCTCCTCGAGCTTGCTCCACGAGGGGTCGGAGATCGGCACTCCGAGGATCTTGTGATTGGGCGTGTCGCCGTCGTACATGCGCAGCAGCGCGATCGGCCGTACGGGCACCACGCAACCCGGGAAGGTCGGCTCGGTGACCGCGACGAGGGCATCCAGCTCTTCGCCCTCCTCGGTAAGGGTGCGCTGCACGAAGCCGTACTCGGTCGGGTAGGAGACCGACGCGAACAGCCGCCGGTCGAACTCGATCGAGCCCGTCTCCTGGTTGTACTCGTACTTGTTGCGGCTGCCCTTGGGGATCTCGATCAGGATCGGGACTGGGTCACTGGATGACATCGGGAGTCGCTACCCGCGCAGCCGCCGCCCCAACCGGGCCGATTCCAACGACCGCCAGAGCCGAGCCTCACCGCCGGGCGGCGAGGCGCGCTTGCTGTGCCTCCAGCTCGTGCTCCCAGTCCACGGGCACGAACAACGGATCGGACTCCAGCCGGCGTGCGCCGATCAGCCCTTCGACCACCATGGTCGCCTCCGCCCGCGACAGCGCGGGGCGCAGCTCGATCAGCCGGTCCACGGTGGCGGCGAACAGGCGCTCGTCCATCGCCACGCTTCGCGAGGGCTTCGACGCCGCCGCCTGGGCCGTCGTCTCCTCCATGTGGCGCATGTTGATCTCCGACTGGGTCTCGGCCGCCATCCACAGGCCGACCATGCGCGGGAT
>JBBJOH010000194.1:0-3549 GCA_037720995.1 Thermoleophilaceae bacterium | reverse complement strand
GGACGGGCATCCGTGCCCATCTCGGATGCCAACGACCGGACGGGCATCCGTGCCCGTCCGGTAAACGGCAGTCCGCTTCTGGGCCTCCGCCCTCTGCTGCGCTTGCTGGGTGTCTACGTCTCGGCCTAGGCCGCGGCCGCGACCGGGGCCTCGGCGCGCCGGGGCATCAGCGTCTCGCGGGCGATCACCAGCCGCTGTATCTGGCTCGTGCCCTCGTAGAGCTGCATGATCTTGGCGTCGCGCATCAGCTTCTCGACCGGGTACTCCTTGATGAAGCCGTAGCCGCCGTAGACCTGCACGGCGTCGGTGGTGACCTCCATCGCGGAGTCCGCGGCGAAGCGCTTGGCGTGCGAGGACTCCAGCGTGTTGCGCTTGCCCTGATCGAGCAGCACGGCCGACTGCCAGGTGGCCAGGCGCGAGAGGTGCACCTTGGTGGCCATGTCGGCGATCATGAACTGGATCGCCTGGTGCATCGCGATCGGCACGCCGAACTGCACGCGCTCCTTGGAGTAGTCGGAGGCGAACTCGAAGGCCGCACGAGCGATGCCCGTGGCCATGGCCGCCACTCCCGGGCGGGTACGGTCCAGGGTCATCATGGCCAGCTTGAAGCCCTTGTTCTCCTCGCCGAGCATGTTCTCGGCGGGAATCTCCACGTCCGAGAAGGAGATCGTGGCGGTGTTCGACGCGCGCTGTCCGAGCTTGTCCTCCTTCTTGTCCACCGACACGCCGTCGAGGTCGCGATCGACGATGAACGCCGAGATTCCGCGGTGGCCCGCCTCCTTGTCCGTCTTTGCGTAGACGGTGTAGAAGTTGGCGTAGGAGCCGTTGGTGATGAAGCACTTCGAGCCGTTGATGACGTACTTGTCGCCCTGCTTGACGGCCGTGGTCTTCATCCCCGACACGTCCGAGCCCGCGTCGGGCTCGGTCAGGCAGAAGGAGGCGTACTTGACCTCCTCGGTGAGCATCCCGAAGTACTTCTTCTTCAGGTCCTCGGAGCCACCGAGGTGCAGTGGAGCGGTGGCCAGGCCGTTGGCGCCCAGCGAGGTGCCGATCCCCGAGCAGCCCCAGGAGATCTCCTCCTCGATCAGGGCGCCGGTCAGGTAGTCGAGGCCCGGCCCGCCGTACTCGACGGGCACGTGGTTGTTCATCAGGCCCAGCTCCCAGGCCTTCTCGAACACGTCAGCGGGCCAGGTGCCCTCCTTGTCGTGCTCCCAGGCCACGGGGCGGATCTCCTTCTCGGCGAAGTCGTGGGCCATCGCCTGGATGTCCTTCTGCTCGTCGGTAAGCGTGAAATCGACCACTGGGGCTCCTTGAAGTCGTGTGGGGCGGCGGCGAAAGGGTCAGCGTCGGAGGCGGGTCGCGCCGCGCCTGATTGATTGGTCAGTCAACGCTGCTCGCACAAGGGTACCGGAAGGCCCCCGGACCCGCCTGCGGCGGAGGCCAGAACCTCCCCCCGTGCCTCTCATGACCGTCAGACTGTCGGGGCGGTGGACGCATTCGGCTTCATCCTCATCGGCATGGTCGTGGCAGGCGTGATCGTGGCCTGCCTGAGCTACATCGGCAGCGGCGGCCTCTACAGCGGCGTGGGCCGGACCGGCGGCCTGAGCCTCGACGAGCCCGACATGCGGCCCGACCCGGTCCCCGGGAGCGCCGCCGCCAACGCCGAGGCCCAAGAGGAGATCCGCCAGATGCTCGAGGCCAAGTCCGCCCGTTCGGTGGCCCGGGGCGACGGCCCGATCGACATCGATGCCGAGCTGGACGCCCTGACGGCCGCGCCGGCGCCGGCCGACCCCGCCCTGCGCGAGGAGATCCGCGAGCTCGTGGTGGCGCGCAACGAGCGCCGCATGCGCCGCGGCGAGGAGCCGCTGGACGTCGCGGCCGAGACCGAGCGCGAGCTGCGCCGCCTCGCGGGCTGAGGCGCCACGTTCGCTGCGATGTTCGAAAGTCGCCGAATCCGATATAGGTAGGGAGCGATGGCCGAGGACCGCCGATACGAGATCGATGAGCTCCTGGTGCGCCCGGGGACCTACTTCAACCCCCAGACAGAGGTGCTGGTGGTGGTCGACGACTCCGCCTCGCTCGAGAGCGAGATCTTCAACATGGAGGAGTTCGAGGGCGCGGACTGGGTTCTGATCTCCGACGACCCCCCGATCGACGAACCCCGCCGCGACGAGCAGCTGGAGAACTTCCAGGCCACCTTCCACGGCGGCGCCACCCGCCAGCCGACCGCCATGGACGATCCCGACGGCACGGGCGCCGATCTGGACGTGGGTGACGACGACCCGCCGCCGGCCGTCGTCCCCGTCGATGATTCCGACGACTGAGCCGGCATCCATGCCGGCCACTGTGCAGACGCCGTGACAACCGTATGCGGCCACTGAGCAGCGCCGCGCCGTTCACTGAATCGGCATGGATGCCGATTCAGTCGAGCGCATCGCCGTTCACTGAATCGGCATGGATGCCGATTCAGTCGAGGGCATCCAGCTAGGCTCGGCCCGCCGTGCGTCCCGTCTACGCCCTAGGCGTCTTCATCCCAATCGCTGTCGCGCTCGAGCTGGCGCACGCCTCCCCCACCCTGGTCTTCCTGGCCGCGGCTTTGGGTGTGATTCCCACCGCGGCGCTGATGGGCGAGGCCACCGAGCATCTGGCGGCCAAGACGGGGCCGGGCATCGGCGGCCTCCTCAACGTGACGTTCGGCAACGCGCCCGAGCTGATCATCGCCTTCTTCGCCCTCAGCGAGGGCCTGCAGGAGGTGGTCAAGGCGTCGATCGTGGGCTCGATCGTGGGCAACGTGCTGCTGGTGCTGGGGGCCGCGATGCTGGCCGGCGGCTACAACCGCGACAAGCAGGAGTTCAACCGCACGGCGGCGACGGCCCAATCGGGCATGCTGCTGCTGGCCGTGGCCACCCTGGTCATGCCGGCGCTGTTCCAGCTCGTCCACGGCGGAGGGCTGCCAGGGGTGGGCGAGGAGCGCGTGGACTTCGGCTCGGACCTCGAGAAGCTTTCGCTGGGCGTCTCGCTGATCCTGATGGTCAGCTACGCCGCCGGCCTCGTCTTCTCCCTGAAGACCCATCGCGGGGTCTTCAACCCCTACGACGAGAGCGGCGAAGACCACGAGGGGGGCTGGTCCATGAAGCGCTCTCTGATCTCGCTGGGAGTGGCCGCCGTGCTGGTGGGGGTTATGAGCGAGGTGCTGGTGGGCTCGATCTCCGAGGCGTCGAAGGGCATCGGGCTGTCCGAGTTCTTCGTCGGCGTGTTCGTCGTGGCGATCGTGGGCAACGCGGCCGAGCACTGGGTCGCCGTGCTCGTGGCGGCCAAGGACAAGATGGACCTGGCGGTGGGCATCGCCGTCGGCTCCAGCGCCCAGATCGCGCTGTTCGTAGCGCCCGTGCTGGTTCTGCTGTCCTTCGTGGTCGGTCCTGCGCCGCTGGCCCTGGTGTTCAACGGCTACGAGCTGGGTGGACTGATCTTCGCGGTGCTGGTGGCCAACTTCCTGACCCAGGACGGCGAGTCGAACTGGTTCGAGGGCGTGCAGCTGCTGTCGCTCTA
>JBBJOH010000193.1:0-3550 GCA_037720995.1 Thermoleophilaceae bacterium | reverse complement strand
CTGGCCCAGCGGCTCGTGGATATGACTCCGGAGGCGCTGGAGCACGTGTTCCTGTGCGACTCGGGCTCGGTGTCGGTCGAGGTGGCGTTGAAGATGTGCCTGCAGGCGCGGCCGGGGCGATCCCGGGTGCTGACGGTGCGGGGCGGCTACCACGGCGACACCTTCGGGGCGATGTCGGTCTGCGACCCGGTCGGAGGCATGCACTCGATGTTCAGCGGGGTGCTGGCGCAGCAGGTGTTCGCCCCCCGCCCGCCGCGCCGGCTCGACGAGAGCTACGCCGCCGACCTGGAGCGCCTGGTGGCTCACCACGCCGGCGAGCTGGCGGCCGTGATCGTGGAGCCGGTGGTCCAGGGCGCCGGGGGGATGTGGTTCTACGATCCCGCGGTCCTGGGGCTGTTGCGTGCGCTGTGCGACCGCCACGACCTCCTGCTGGTATTCGACGAGGTCGCCACCGGATTCGGGCGTACCGGAGCGCTGTTCGCGTGCGAGCACGCCGGCGTCGCCCCCGACGTGATGTGCGTGGGCAAGGCGCTCACCGGCGGCTACATGACGCTGGCGGCCACCCTGTGCACCGCCGAGGTCGCCGGCTCACTGACCGGTGGGGCGCTGATGCACGGCCCCACCTACATGGCCAACCCGCTCGCCTGCGCGGTGGCCCTCGCGTCGACCGAGATCCTGCTCGACGGCGGCTGGCGGGAGCAGGTGCGGGCGATCGAGGCGGGCCTGCGCGCGGGTCTCGAGCCCGCCCGCGATCACCCGGGCGTGGCCGACGTGCGGGTGCTGGGGGCGATCGGGGTGATCCAGCTCACCGGACCGGTGGACGTGGCCGCGGCGACCGAGGCGGCAGTGGATCGCGGGGTGTGGCTGCGGCCCTTCCGCGACCTGGTCTATGTGATGCCCCCGTACGTGACCGACGAGGACGACGTCGCGCGGATCGCCGCGGCGGCCGTGGCGGCCGCCCGGGCCGGGGCCCGGCAGTGAGGGCCCTCGCCGTGGCGGGGACCGACACCGGCGTGGGAAAGACCGTCGTGACCGCCGCGCTGGCGGCGGTGGCACGGGCCGACGGCGCGCGCGTGGCCGTGCTCAAGCCGGCCCAGACCGGCGTGGATGGCGCCGGGGCGGGCGACCTGGACGAGGTCCGACGACTGAGCGGAGTCGATGACCTGCACGAGCTGGCCCGCTATCCCGACACGCTTGCCCCGGCCACCGCGGCCCGTAGAGACGCGCCCGACGGGCGCGGAGCCGAGCAGGTCGCGGCGGCGGCCCGGGGGCTGGCCGATCGTGACGTGGTGCTGATCGAAGGCGCGGGGGGGCTGCTCGTGCGCTTCGACGACGACGGGTCCACATTGGCCGACGTCGCCTCGCTCCTCGGTGCCGCCGTGCTCGTGGTCAGCCGTCCCGGGCTGGGCGCGCTCAACCACGTGGCCCTCACCTGCGCCGCGCTGGATCAGCGCGGCCTGAGGTGCCCGGGGGTGGTGATCGGCGCCTGGCCGGCCGACCCCGGGCTGGCGGAATGGTGCAACCTGCAGGATCTCCCCTCGTATTCGGGGAGGCCCGTGCTCGGTCGCGTACCGGACGGAGCGGCGAGACTGGACCCGGCGGCCTTCGCCGCCGGCGCGCGTGACTGGATCTCAACGAAAGGACTGGTGTGAACGATATCCTCGACATCGCCCGCGAGCGGGTGCTGGAGCGCGGGGAAGGGCTCTCCGAGGGCCAGGTGCACGAGATCCTGAAGCTGGGAGACGAGCGCGTGGACGAGGCGCTGGCCCTGGCCCACGAGGTGCGCCTGCGCTGGTGTGGCCCCGACGTGGAGGTGGAGGGAATCGTCAGCCTGAAGACCGGCGGATGCCCCGAGGATTGCCACTTCTGCTCGCAGTCCGGGCGGTTCGAGACGCCGGTGCGCGCGGCCCGGATCGACATCCCTTCGCTGGTGGAGGCGGCCCGCCAGACCGCCGCCACCGGAGCCACCGAGTTCTGCATCGTCGCCGCGGTGCGCGGGCCCGACGAGCGGCTGATGGCCCAGGTGCGCGACGGGATCGGCGCGGTCCGCGACGCGGTGGACATCAACATCGCGTGCTCCCTGGGGATCCTGACCGTCGAGCAGGCAGACGAGCTCCAGGAGATGGAGGTGCACCGCTACAACCACAATCTGGAGACGGCCCGGTCGCACTTCGGCCAGGTGGTGACCACCCACACCTGGGAGGAGCGGCGGGCCACGCTGGACCTGGTGCGCGAGCGCGGCATGGAGGTCTGCTGTGGCTGCATCATCGGCATGGGAGAGACGCTCGAGCAGCGGGCTGAGCTGGCCTGCCAGCTGGCCGAGCTGGACCCCGACGAGGTGCCGATGAACTTCCTCGACCCGCGCCCGGGCACCCCCTTGGCCGACCTTCCGGCCCCCGAGCCGCGGGAAGCCCTGCGCACGATCGCCGCCTTCCGGCTGGCGCTGCCGCGGACTGTCCTGCGCTTCGCCGGGGGACGCGAGCTCACCCTCGGCGACCTGGGCGCCCGCAAGGGCATCCTGGGTGGCATCAACGCGATCATCGTGGGCAACTACCTCACGACGCTGGGACGCGATCCGCAGGACGATCTCGACCTGCTCGACGAGCTTTCGATGCCGGTCAAGGAGCTGTCCAGGACCTTGTGACCACCGCCGGGGGGATCCACTGCGACGGGTGCGGGCGGCCCGCGGGCAGCGGCGACCACACCCGCTGCCGCGCGCGGCGGGCGGCCACCGACCCGCCGCGCTACTGCGCCTCCTGCGGGCGCAAGCTGCGGGTGCAGGTGCTGCCCGTGGGTTGGACGGCGCACTGCCTCACCTGCGATCGCGCGCCCCGGTGAGCGGCGTCGAGCAGGCGCTGGAGGAGATCCGCCGGGCGGGGCTGCTGCGGGAGATGCGCGTGATCGAGAGCGCACCGGGCGCTCGCGTGCGCCTCGGCGGTCGCGACGTGCTGCTGCTGTGCTCCAACGACTACCTGGGCCTGGCCGAGGATCCCCGGGTGCGCACCGCCGCGGCCGAGGCGGCGGAGCGGTGGGGGGCGGGCGCCGGCTCCTCCCGCCTGGTGGCGGGCAACATGGTGCCCCACGCCGAGCTGGAGGCCGAGCTGGCGGCGTTCAAGGGCAGCGAGGCCTGTGTGCTGTTCGGGTCGGGCTTCCTGGCCAACACGGGCGTGATCGCCGCGCTGGCCGGACGCGGGGAGGTGGTGCTCTCCGACGCGCTCAACCACGCGTCGATCGTCGACGGGTGCCGGTTGGCGGGCGCCGAGACGGTGGTCTACGCGCACGCCGACCTGGACGCGCTCGCAGAGGTGCTGGAGCAGGCCGGCGACCGGCCCGCGACCGTCGTCACCGACTCGGTGTTCTCCATGGACGGGGAGCCGGCGCCGCTGGCCGGCATCGTGGAGCTGGCCCGCCGCCACGGCGCACGGGTGATCGTCGACGAGGCGCACGCGACGGGCGTCATCGGCCCCGGCGGACGGGGTCTGGTGGCGGCGCTGGGCCTGGAAGGGGAGGTTGACGTAGTGGTCGGCACGCTGTCCAAGGCGCTGGGCAG
>JBBJOH010000192.1:0-3571 GCA_037720995.1 Thermoleophilaceae bacterium | reverse complement strand
ACAAGACCGGATAACAACGGATCGGGACGATCGGTGCGGTCAGCCTGTGATCTTCGGCGTAGGGGGCACTGATCTCGCAGCGCGACCTGCCGGCCGGTACAGCGACATCGAGGCGACTGGGATCATCGCGCGCGAGGCCGATCGTCGATCCGGCCAACGAGCGTGTGGGAGACAGCGTTCAGTCCGCGCCGCGCGTAGAACCGCAGCGCCTCGTCGTTGCCGGCGACGACGGCCAGCTTGAGCTCGCGCACACCAATCCGGGCCAGCTCGCGCTCGGCGGCGTCCATCAGGGCTGTCCCGGCGCCCGCGCCGCGCGCCGCCGGGAGCACGGAGAGCGTCTCGACGCTCCCGACTCGTTCATTTGGCCCAAAGCTGTGGAAGCCGTCGACCACTCGCACGAGGGCGTAGCCGATGGGCCGACCGGCGCGCTCGGCTATCAGCACGAACGCGTCGGGCTCAGCCAGCCACTCATCGTACCGCGGGCGCCTTCTTGCCCAAGACTCGTCTATCGAGCGCGCGGTCAGCCCCACGAGCAATGGGGCAAGCGCGGCGTGGTGCGCTTGCAGAGCCGCCCACAGCGGCTGAAGATCGGCGATCCGCTCGGGCCCGCCACGGACCACCTGCAGGTCACCGCCGGCATCGACCCCTCTCGACATGGCCTGATGGTCGCAACTTCGGCGTCCGATGGGTCCGTGCAATGTCCCGAGGTGATCGCCGTCAATGGGCCGGGTTTGGGATCGTTGGCCGATACCTGTCGAATCGAAGGAGGCAGTGTTGTTCGAGAGATTGCGCACGATCGTCTACCCGGTGACGGATCTGGCCGAGGGGAAGGTGTGGTGGTCGCAGCTACTGGCACGCGCGCCGTACTTCGACGAGCCGTACTACGTCGGCTTCGACGTCAACGGCTATGAAGTCGGCCTGGTGCCGTCCACCGGAGACGACGGGCCGACCACCTACTGGCGGGTGCCGGATGCCGATGCGGCCTTCACCGAGCTGCTGGCGGCTGGCGCCGCCGCGCAGGAGGAGCCACGGGAGGTGGGTGGCGGCATCCGCTCCGCCGCGGCACGGGACCCTTCTGACAACCTCGTCGGCGTGATCCACATCCCGGGTGAGACGGACTGACCCGGGCACGGCAACTGCCGCCGAGCCATGGCGGCGACGGCCTACCTCGCCGAACGACTTTGGCCCTCGGATGAAGCGCGTGGTGAGGGATACCGTCACCCGGCTTCGGGCCGCCGGCTGTGTCTTCGCCGAGGAGGAGGCGCGGTTGCTCGTCTCCGCGGCACGGACGCCGGCCGACCTCGCCGCCATGGTGGACCGGCGAGCCACCGGCCTGCCCCTCGAACACGTGCTCGGCTGGGCGGAGCTCTGCGGCCTGCGGATAGCCGTCGACCCCGGAGTCTTCGTACCCCGCGGCCGCACCGAGCTCCTCGTCCGCCAGGCCGCCCGCCTCGCCCGCCTGGCCGATGGTCCCGCCGGCCAGACCCCCGCCCGGCCACGGGTCGTCGTCGTCGATCTGTGCTGCGGCTCGGGCGCGGTGGGGGCCGCACTGGTCGCGGCCCTGGACCGAGTCGAGCTCTACGCCGTCGACATCGATCCCGCCGCGGTGCGGTGCGCGCGCCGCAACGTCGCCGTCGCCGGTGGCCGGGTCTGCGAAGGCACCTCTACCGAGCCGCTGCCTCCCACGCTGCGGGGCCGCGTCGAAGTCCTCGTCGCCAACGCACCCTACGTACCCACCGACGCGATCGGGCTGCTGCCCCGGGAGGCCCGCATGCACGAGCCGCGGGTGGCGCTCGACGGTGGCGCGGACGGGCTCGACGTGCAGCGGCGGGTGGCCGCCGGGGCCCCGACCTGGCTGGCGCCGGGTGGCCACCTGCTGGTCGAGACGAGCGAGCACCAGGCGCCGCAGACCGTCGAGGCTCTCGCCACTGCCGGGTTGATCCCGCGGGTGGCCAGCTCCGACGAGCTGGACGCCACCGTCGTCATCAGGACCCAGGCCGCCCTCCAGGGTGGACCCCGCGCCTAGTAGCGGGTCACCCCACCAACGCGGCCAGATCGTGCTCGAAGGCGGGGTAGGACACCCCGGCGGCCTCCATGCCCTTCACCTCCACCCCTTCCCGCGAGGCCAGACCGCACACCGCGCCCAGCATGGCCAGGCGGTGGTCGCCGTGGGAGTCCATCGCGCCCCCGCGCAGGGGCTCACCGGTGCCGTGCACCACGAAGCCGTCCTCCGCGTCCTCGATGTCGGCGCCCAGCGCTCCCAGCGCTTCCACCACGGCGGCGATCCGATCCGACTCCTTGTGGCGCAGCTCGGCGGCCCCCCGGACCACGGTGTCGCCCTCGGCGAAGGCGCCCAGCAAGGCCACGAGAGTCAGCTCGTCGATGGCCAGCGGCACCTCCTCGGGCGCCACCTCGGTGCCCTCCAGCGGGCCGTGGGCCACGTCCAGATCCCCTACGGGCTCGTCGTCGGCGAAGGTGCCCGGGCGCTCGAGATCCCCCACGATCACCGCCCCCATGCGCTGGGCGATCCGGAAGAAGCCCGTCCGGGTCCAGTTGAGCCCCAGGCCGCCGACCAGCAGCCGCGAATCGGGCACGAGGCAGGCGGCGGCGACCATGAAGGCCGCCGACGAGGGATCGCCGGGGACGGTGATCTCCTCCAGCTCGAGCTCGTCGACCTGGCTGACCGTGGCCTTCAGGCCCTCGCGCCGGAAGGGCACGCGCGCCCGGCGCATCAGCCGCTCGGTGTGATCGCGGCTCATGCTCGCCTCGGTGATCGAGGTGCTCCCCGAGGCCAGCATCCCGGCGATCAGCACACAGGACTTGACCTGGGCGCTGGGGACCGGCAGCTCGTAGTCGATCCCGGTCAGCTCCCCGCCCCGGACCACCAGCGGCGTGAATCGCCCGTCGCGGGCGCTCACCGCGCCGCCCATCCGCCGAAGCGGCTCGACCACCCGGTCCACGGGACGGCGGCGGATCGACTCGTCGCCGTCCAGGCTCCAGTCCCCCCCGGTCTGGCCGGCCAGCCATCCGGGCAGCCGCAGCAGCGTGCCGGCGTTCCCGACGGCGCTGCGGCCGCCGGTGGCCTCCAGCGCGGCCCGCAGCCCGACGCCGCGGATGGTCAGGTCGTCGCCTGACTCGTCCACCCCCGCCCCGAGGCTGAGCAGCGCATCCAGCGTGGACATCGTGTCTGCCGATCGGAGGTAGTTGCGGATGGTGACGGGCTGATCGGCCATGGCCCCGAACAGGGCGGCGCGGTGTGAGATCGACTTGTCCGCCGGGGCGAGGTACTCGCCGCGCAGCGGGCCGCAGGGATCGAACCGGGCCGAGCTCACGGGAGAACCTCGCTGCGCACCCGGCCAAGCCGGCTGCCTGCGCTCACGGACCGGCCACCGCGAAGCCGAGGCCGGCGATCAAGCTTCGGGCCTGCTGCGCCTGCTCGTCGCCGGCGATCCACAGCGTGATCGCGCCCGAGCGCATGTCGGGCGCAGGCGCCAGGGCCAGATCGACGATGTTCAACCCGGCCTTGCCGAGCTCGAGCGCCACCTCGGCGACGATACCCGGCCGGTTGGGG
>JBBJOH010000191.1:0-3574 GCA_037720995.1 Thermoleophilaceae bacterium | reverse complement strand
TGCGTGCCCCTGTGCGACGAGGGCCGCGTCGTCGGGATCCTCAATGTGGAGGCCGCCGGCGAGCCGCGGCTGACCGGGGCGGACCTGCGGCTGGTGCTGGCGCTGAGCGAGCACGTCGATGTCGCCTTCGGGCGGGCGCGGCTCCACGACCAGGTGCGCGCCAGTGGGGAGCGCTTCCGCTCCCTGGTCCAGCACGCCACGGATATCGTCGCCATCCTGGACGCCGACGGCGCGCGACGGTACATCAGCCCCGCCGTCGAGCAGATCCTTGGATTCTCGCCCACCGAGCTGCTCGGCGCGAGCGCCTTCGCCATCATCCATCCGGAGGACCACGGCCGGGTGCAGCGCCTCTTCGCCGACATCCTGGCTCGACCAGGGGCGAGCGCCCGGGCGGAGCTACGGATGAGCCACCGCGACGGGTCGTGGCGCTGGCTCGACGTGATCGGCACCAATCTCCTCCACGACCGCGACGTGGGTGGGGTCGTCGTCAACTCCCGCGATGTCACCGAGCGCAAGGCCTTCGAGGAACGGCTGTCGCGCCAGGCCTTCTACGACGCGGTCACCGGGTTGCCCAACCGGGCGCTGTTCGTCGACCGCCTGGACCACGCCCTGGCCAGCGCGCGACGGGGCGGATCGGTGGGCATCCTCTTCCTCGACCTGGATCGCTTCAAGGTGGTCAACGACAGCCTGGGCCACGAGGTCGGGGACCGGGCACTGGCGACGGTGGGGGAGCGCCTCGTGGCCTGCCTCCGGCCGGGTGATACCGTCGCCCGGTTCGGCGGGGACGAGTTCACCGTCCTGCTGGAGGGCTGTGACGCCGGAACAGCGGAGATCGCCGCGGAGCGCGTCATCGCGGGGTTGCGGTCGCCGGTCCGGCTCAACGGCCATGACCTGCTCCTCGGCGTCAGCGTCGGCATCGCGGTGAGCGAGCCCGGACTCGACAGCTCCGGCGACCTCCTGCGGGCGGCGGACACGGCGCTCTACCGGGCCAAGGCCGCGGGCCGCGGCTGCTGGGCGGTCTTCCAGCCGGTGATGCACGCGGAGGCGGTGGCGCGGCTGGAACTGGAGGCCGCCCTGCAAGGCGCGGTCGAGCGAGGGGAACTGCACCTGGCCTACCAGCCAGAGGTCGACCTGGCGACGGGGCGCGTCACCGCCGTCGAAGCGCTGATGCGGTGGCACCATCCGGAGCGGGGACCCCTCTTGCCCCACGCGTTCGTGCCGTTGGCCGAGGAGACCGGGCTGATCGTGTCGCTGGGGCGGTGGGTGCTCGGGGAGGCCTGTCGCGCGGCCCAGACCTGGACGGTCAGAAGCGGGCTTGCGCCATCGGTCAGCGTCAACCTCTCGGCCCAGGAATGCCGGCAGTATGACCTCGTCGAGCGGGTGGGGCGCATCCTCCGCGAGACGGGGTTGCCCCCGGGCCGGCTGAGGCTCGAGGTGACCGAGCGGGCCCTGATCGAAGATCTGGGGACGGCCAGCGAGACGCTGCGGGGACTGCGGGGCCTGGGGGTCGAACTGGCGATCGACGACTTCGGGACTGGCTACTCGTCGCTCGGCCACCTGCGCCGCCTGCCACTCGACGTGGTCAAGATCGACCGCTCCTTCGTGGCCGGGTTGGGGACGGCGGCCGAGGACCGGGCCGTGGTCGAGGCGGTCACCGGCCTGGCCCACGCGCTCGGGATGCTGGTGACGGCGGAGGGCGTGGAGACCCCCGAGCAGCTGGCCCAGGCACGGGCCTCCGGCTGCGACCGCGGGCAGGGCCACCACTTCTCCGAGCCGCTGCCGGCGGAGGCGATCGCCGCCTTCCTCTCGACAGGAGTACATCTGGGAGACCACCGGAGGACGCCGGATCGACGGGTTGGGGCACCCGGCCAACGCGGTGGTTCGCGAGGGATGTGCCGCGCGCATTCCGGGTGAGGGGGTAAGCCCTCCTCTCCCGGCGCCTCGCCTCATCGCCGCTCCGCCCGGCGCAGGACCACGTCGCCTCCCTGCCGGCTGACACCGACGCGGACCGCTACCCCGGCGACGGACTAGCCCGCCCCAGCCCAGTCAGGATTGCCCACTCCCACTCCGGCATGTCAGGCGGCCGCTTGGACGGCATGATCGGGGGGATGCATTCCTTCTCGCTATCCCAACCGGGCGAATCGCTCGTTTTGGGTCCTGGGAACCGACGGTCGGGGCATCATGCCGTGTTCCCTTCCGCCGACATCGAATATTCCCCTTGCCGTGTGCTGACACCGGTCGGTCTTGCCATGCCGCCACCGCGCCGTCTCGCCCGATTACCTCCGCACGGCCTCAACGACGCTATAGGGCGTGTCGGTCGGGTGGACCGCGACCCACTCGAAGCCGGCCGCCTCCAACAGCGCCCGGTACTCCGCCTCGGTGCGCTCCTGGGCGCCGAAGAGGACCAGCATCAGCAGGTCGCGCTGCTTGGCCCGGTCGTAGGCGTCGCCGGGTTCGACGACTTGCTCCACAAGCCACAGCCGCGCTCCCGGCGCCATCGCCCGGTGGCAGGCGCGCAGGATCGCGGTCGCCTCGTCGTCGGGCCAGTTGTGGACGATCAGGGCCAGGACGTAGGCGTCCCCGCCTGCCGGCACAGCCGCGAAGAAGTCGCCCCCGACCAACTCGCAGCGGTCCCGCACCCCGGCCGCCTCCAGGAACGCCTCGGCCCCGGGCAGGACCTCCGGGCGGTCGACGAGGACACCGCGCAGGCCGGGGGTGGCGGTCAGGCTCGCCGCCAGGAGCCGCCCCTGGCCGCCGCCGACGTCGACGAGGGTCCCGAGGCCGGACAGGTCGCGGGCGGCCATCAGCGCCCGGGCGCGCACGTCCACGCCCGCGGTCATGGCGGCGTCGAAGAGCGCCTGCTCCGCTGGGTGCGCGGCCAGGTAGTCCCAGAGGCTGAGGCCGTGGACGCGGGGGAAGGCCGGCTCGCCGGTGCGTACCGCCTCCGGCAGCCCGTCCCAGGCCCGCTCCACGTGGGGGGCGTGGATCGCAAGGGCGTAGGGCCGCACCGTGTTCGGCGCGTCGGATCGGAGTACCTCGCCGCGGGGCGTCAGGCGCACCCGCCCCTCGCTGTCGGTCGCGCACAGGCCGAGTGCGGCCAGGGTCCGCAGGAACCGGGCGAGGGTCGGGGCGTGGGCGCCGGTCGCCTCGGTCAGTTCGCCGAGGGTGCGCGGGCCGGGCGCGAGGTGGTCGGCCAGGCCGAGGGCGGCCATGGCGCGGATCGCGTGGGAGACCCAGGCGGCGTTGAGCAGCTGCTGCACCGCCTCCCGCGGCGGCAGCCCCTCGGTTCCCAAGACCATGTCGGCCCCCTCGCACCCGCCGGGCGAACCGCCTCGGCTCGCCACGGCCTCCACCCCCGGTCGGGCGTCTATCCTATCAGCCAGAGCAGGAGGGCCGCGATGGTCAGCATGGCCAGGTAGTTGTCCGCCCGCTTCTCGTAGCGCGTGGCGACCCGCCGCCACTGCTTGAGGCGGTTGAAAGGAAAGCAAGCGGCGCCGGGCAGTCGACTCCCGTAGTGGCATGGGGTGGCATCAGATGTGCGCGGGGACCAGAATAGACGACAGGGCTCACCAGT
>JBBJOH010000190.1:0-3575 GCA_037720995.1 Thermoleophilaceae bacterium | reverse complement strand
ACCGGTGTACGGAGACGCGGTGCACGAGGTCTATGGCCCGGCCAGAGGAGGCTAGACGGCGGAGATCCTCGGTAACCCGACTCGGCCACGTCGCCGACGAAACGTCCCCATGCGGGACGTTTTCTCGGGCACCCCGCTGGGCGGGATCACACTTTCGTGAAAGCCGTCCCCTCGTCAGGCGGCGGGATCACACTTTCGTAAAAGCCGTCCCCTCGGGTCAGGCCGTGGGCACGGGCGAGGCGCCGGAGTCGCGGCGCAGGTATCCCCTGACCTCGGCCAGCAGCTCTCGCTCGGACAGCGCCGTCGCGGTCACGACCACGGCGAGATAGACCGCCAGCTCGGCGACCACCTGGGCGACCCCCCGCTCCCCCGCCCCGAGCGCCTCGCGCAGCACCAGCACCAGCGCCGCGGCCGGGAGCACGGGCGCGATGCCCCGGGCGCAGTTCACCAGCACCGGGCGCAGCGGGAACAGGCGCCGCAGGTAGAACAGCCTCGCGCCCACATAGACCAGCGTGGCCAGGCCCATGCCCACCCCGAAGCCGTCGATTCCCTTCCAGACCAGCAGCGGCACGGCCAGTCCCATGACGGCGACCACCATCACCACGCTGGCCCTGGCGATCGGTCCCGTACGACCCAGCGCCCGGTAGTAGGCGGTCCAGTTGAAGCCGATCTGATTGATGGCCGCCGCAAGGCCGAAGGCCTGCACCAGGAAGACGGCCAGCTCCCACTCGCTCCCCAGCAGGTAGCGCACGACGTCGGGGGCGAAGAGCACCGACCCCAGACCCACGGGCATGGCCCACAACAGGGCCAGGCGGTTGGACTTCAGAAAGGACTCCAGCAGCAGGTCGGCGCGGTCGCGCACCGCGCACACGGCCGGGTAGAGGGTGTCGGTCACGATCTCGTCGACCCGGTTGGCGTAGGCGGAGATCGTCGCCGCGATGGCCAGCGCGGCCACCGCCCGGATGCCGTCGGAGCGCGAGATGATCAGCACCGGCACCTGTGCCACCAGCACCCCGCTCAGCGCACTCAGGAAAAGCGGCCCCGAGAAGCCGAAGTAGTCGCGCAGCGCGCCCGGGCGGTAGTGCAGCCTCAGCGGGTAGGGAGACGCGCGAACGGCGGCGAGCGCAGCCGCCCAGGCGCCGCAGATCACGCCGATGACCAGCGCCCAGTAGCCAAGGCCGGCGACGGCCAGGCCGATGGTCACCACCAGGCTCACCACCGGGTCGAAGGCCTGCAGCGTGCGCTGGCGCAGGTAGTCCATCTCGCGGTAGAACGTCCACAGGGGGGCCTGGAAGGCCATCGCCGGCATGGCGAGCGCCAGCGCCCATCCGGGCCAGACGATCTCGGGACTGTCGTAGGCCAGCGCGTAGAGCGGCATCGCCGCCGCGATCACCACCACGAACAGCCCCGAGAGAGCCAGCTGCATGGTGAAGGCGAGTTGGAAGGCGGCCTTCTGATCCTCGTCGTCCTGCTGGATGTAGTGGTCGTCCACGCCCACCTGGACGAGCATCAGCAGGGTCGAGAGCGACACGGCGAGCAGGCCCCACACCCCGTAGTCGCCCACCGTCAGGAAGGCCGCCGCCCCGAACCCCCGCAGAAAGCCCAGGAAGCTGAAGCCCACCGAGAAGCCGGCGTTGAGGATCGTCCCCCGCGCCGCCCGTACCCGGATCCCCTCGCCCCCCTTGATCCGGGGCTCGGACGGCACCATCACATCGGATCCCCCGAGCGCGAGGCGGGCGCTCTCGGCCGGTTCCGCCATGAGGGCGAGTGTAAGCCCCGCGCCGGCCCCGCTCAGGGTGAGGCTGGGCCGAACACGAGCCACTGCGGGGTGGCGGCCAGCGGGCTTTGGCCAGTGAAGCAACCCGCCAGCCGGGCAGCCTGACGCTTGCTGGGCGTGTCCAGGGCATCGATCTCGGGGATGCCGAGCCTGGCCCGGCTCACGTCGAGCATCACGTAGCCCTCGCGGGCACGCGCGCGCACCATCGAGCAGCTCTCGCGCAGGCCGATCAGCTCCAGCGGATGCTGCAACCGCCGGCCGGTCACGATCCCGTCGAGGTGCGGCGCCATGGCCACGGGCCTGTCGCCGTCGGCGAACCCGGGCTGGGCGGCAAGCACACGCATCACGTCGACCGCGGGCGGAGCGGTGTCCAGGTGGCGAGCCACATAGCCGGGGCCGGCGCCGGCGAGCAGGCCCACGGCGAGAAGTGCCACAGCGCCCGCCGCCGGCCTGCGGACCCTCGCCTCCGCCAGCCTGGTCAAGGGCGCCCGGCTCAGCGCCAGCGCGGCCGCGGCGCCGATCGCGGCGGCCACCAACACGCTCGGGCCGGGCACGGCGGGAAAGCCGATCTGGAAGGCCCGCCCGAGGCTCCAGCCCACCGACGCGAGGCCCAGCGCCACCACCCCCACGGCCACGCCGCGCCGCACCCGGGCGGCCAGGGCCAGCGTGAGCACAGCGGGCACCAGCGCCGGCGTGAGGTAGCGAAGGGCGCTCTGTGAGACCAGGTCGTAGGTCGGGTCGGAGGGAAAGCCGGTGGTGGGCGACAGGGCCCAGACCAGGATCGCGGCGAGCGTCGCCGCCGCGCCGGCCACGACCTCGCGCCGGCGGGCGACCAGAGGCGCCAGCAGGGCGCCGCCGAGCAGCAGCAGGTGACCCGCCAGGGCCAGCGCCCATACGTCGAGCCGGCTGGCCACCGAGTCCAGGGGGTGGGTGATCGCGCGACCGTCGATGGCCTGGAGCGCCGGGGGCACCGGATCGCCGCCCGGAAGGGAGGCGAAGGGCCATACCGGTGAGCCGTGGGCCACGAGGTTGCCCACGTACCACAGCCCGCCGACCAGGAGCGCCGCCGGCAGGGCCATCGCCACAGCGGGGGCGGCGGCACGCAGGCGCCCCCGAGAGCCATATGCCGCGTAGGCCAGCGCAAGGAGAATCGGCGGGGCCACGGTGGTCTTGGTGCCGACCGCCAGCGCGGCGGCCATCACCAGCGGCCCCGCCAGCGCGGGTAGGTGCTCGCGCACCATCACGATGGCCAGCGCCGCCGCGCACGCCGCCCACGCGAGCGCCGGGAGATCGGTGTAGGGGCCGATCGCCTGGACGACCAGCAGCGGTCCCGCGCACAGCGCGGCCACCAGCGCCAGCAGGGCGCCGGGCGGGGCGCCCAGCGCCCGGCCCGCCACCCAGGCCGACGCGCCCAGCAGCATCACCGCGAGCGGCATCGCCCACACGGTCATCGGCACCATGCTGCGGGCGATCCCTGTCGCCCACGCGAGCACCACCTCGTTGGCCCCGGGGTAGGCGCCGAAGGGATTGTCCACGAGCAGGGTCTCGACCCGCCCCGGGTGCCCGCCCTGCACCCAGGCGGCGATCTTGGGCAGGTGGTAGAGCAGGCCGTCGCCGCCGAGGGCGGGGTGGGCGACCAGCCACGCGCTCCAGCCCGCCACGGCCCCTGCCACCGCGCCCGCCGCCGCCTGCCAGGGCGTTCCCAGTGCCGACCACCAGCCCAGCAGGTCGGCCCACGCGCTCGGTGGCGGAGCCTCCACCAGGCGGCGGGCCAGCAGCCAGGTGGCCACCGCGACCA
>JBBJOH010000189.1:0-3576 GCA_037720995.1 Thermoleophilaceae bacterium | reverse complement strand
CGGCTCGGTCACCCGCGACGACTACGCGGGGCGCAACGTGCACTACGGGGTGCGCGAGCACGCGATGGGGGGGATCGTCAACGGGCTCAACCTCCACGGGGTGCGGGCCTTTGGCTCCACCTTCTTCAACTTCGTGGACTACATGAAGGGGTCGGTCCGCCTGGCCGCGCTGATGGGGCTGCCGGTGATCCACGTGTTCACCCACGACTCGATCGGTCTGGGCGAGGACGGACCCACCCACCAGCCGGTGGAGCAGCTGGCCACGCTGCGGGCCACGCCGAACGTGAACGTGGTGCGCCCCGCGGACGCCAACGAGACCGCCCTGGCCTGGAAGTTCGCCCTGTCCCAGACCGACGGGCCGTGTGCGCTGGTGCTCTCGCGTCAGGGCATCCCGATCCTGGACCCCGACTCGATTCCCCAGGACGCCGTGGAGAAGGGTGCATACGTGTTGCGCGATGCGGCGCAGGGCGAGCCCGACGTGATCCTGATCGGCACGGGCGCCGAGGTGGCCACATGCGTGGATGCCGCGGAGAAGCTGGAGGCCGAGGGGCTGGCCACCCGCGTGGTGAGCATGCCCTGCTGGGACCGGTTCATCGAGGCCGGCCGGGAGTACCAGGAGCAGGTGCTGCCCCCCTCGGTCCGGGCGCGGGTGTCGGTGGAGGCAGGGGCCACGATCGGGTGGGACCGCTGGGTCGGTCCGGACGGCGCGTCGGTCGGCATGACCGGCTTCGGCGCGTCGGGCCCGGCCCCAGAGCTTCTCGAGCACTTCGGATTCACCCCCGAGAACGTCGCCGAGTGCGCCAAGGAGATCGCGCAGCGCGTAAGCGGCGCAACCCAGACGTAGTCAGAGAGGAGCCATTCGAGATGGCACAGAACGAGCGACTTCTAGCCCTTACCCAGGCCGGGGTATCGGTGTGGCTGGACCAGATCCACCGCGCGATGATCGAGTCGGGTGAGCTGAAGGGCCTGGTCGACGAGTACTCGCTCCGTGGCGAGACCTCCAACCCGGCGATCTTCGAAAAGGCCATCCTGGGCTCCGCCGACTACGACGACAAGATCGCCGAGCTGGCCGCCGAGGGCCTGGAGCCCGTCGACGCCTACCTGCGGATCGCCATCGAGGACGTGGCGGCGGCCTGCGACGTGATGCGGCCCGTGTACGACGAGCTGGACCACTACGACGGCTTCGTCTCACTCGAGGTCGAGCCATCGGTGGCCCACGACACCGCGGCCACCGCCAAGCAGGCGCGAGAGCTGTGGGAGTCCGTGGACCGGCCCAACGTGATGATCAAGATCCCGGGCACCACCGAGGGCGTGCAGGCGATCGAGGACGCCACCGCCGACGGCATCAACGTGAACGTGACGCTGCTCTTCAGCGTTGAGTCCTACGAGAACGTGGCCGAGGCCTACATTCGGGGGATGGAGCGGCGCAAGGAGGCGGGCGAGAGCCTGGACGTGCATTCGGTGGCCTCCTTCTTCGTCTCGCGCGTGGACACAGAGGTGGACAAGCGGCTGGCCGAGGCAGACCGCGAGGACCTGGTCGGGCTGGCGGCGATCGCCAACGCCCAGGCCGCCTATGGGAGCTTCGGGCGGATCTTCCACGGGGAGCGCTTTGCCGAGCTCAAGCAGGCGGGGGCGCCGGTGCAGCGCCCGCTGTGGGCCTCGACCGGGGTCAAGGACAAGCGCTATTCCGATACGAAGTACGTCGCCGGCCTGGTAGTCCCCGAGACCGTGAACACCATGCCGATGGAAACGCTCAAGGCGTGCGCCGAGCGGCTGGAGGTGGAGGGCCCCGCCGCCGACCAGGACCCCTCGGAGGCGCTGGGCAGGCTGGCCGACGCCGGAATCGACATGACCGACGTGACCCTGACGCTGCTGGACGAGGGGATCGAGAAGTTCATCGAGCCCTTCGACAAGATGATCGCCGGGCTCGAGGATCAGATGGCCAAGGTCGGCCAGGAGGCGTGAGCGACCCGGGGGAGGGGGTCGAGGCCGCGCTCGGTGACGAGCTGAGCGGGGCCGTCGACGCGCGCCTGGACGCGGCCCGCGACCAGGGCGTGGTCGCGCGCATCTGGGAGCGCGACGAGGCACTGTGGGGCGGCCCGGGGCCCGAGATCGGCGACCGGCTGGGGTGGCTGGACATCGCCGGCCGTCAGCTCGAGAGCGTCGATGACCTTCTGGCCTTCGTCGACTCGGTGGAGTCGGAGGGCTTCACCCACGCCGTCCTGCTGGGCATGGGCGGCTCCAGCCTGGGTCCCGAGGTCATCCGTCGCTCCTGCGCGCGCGGTGCCCTGACGTTGCACGTGCTCGACTCGACCCATCCGGACGCCGTACACGCCCTGGAGGAGGCGATCGACGTGGAGAGGACGATCTTCGTCGTGTCCTCGAAGTCGGGCGGGACGGTGGAGACGCTGTCGCACATGAGGCACTTCTACGAGCGCACGCAGGACAACGGCGAGCAGTTCGTGGCCGTCACCGACCCCGGCAGCGGCCTGGCGGAGATGGCTGCGAAGCGCAGCTTTCGCCGGGTGTTCGAGAACGACCCCGACATCGGCGGGCGCTACTCGGTGCTCTCCTGCTTCGGCCTGGTGCCGGCGGCCCTGATGGGCGTGGACGTCCGCGCGCTGCTGGGATCCGCCCAAGACGCGCAGGAGGCGTGCCGGCGCTCGGAGGCCAACCCCGGCCTGTGGCTGGGCGTCGCCCTGGGCGAGCTGGCGCGCCTGGGCCGGGACAAGGCCACGTTCGTCGTATCGCCCCGGATCGCGGCCTTCGGCCTGTGGGTCGAGCAGCTCCTGGCCGAGTCCACGGGCAAGGAGGGCACGGGCATCCTGCCCGTCGCCGAGGAGCCGCTGGGCGATCCGGCGGCCTACGGCGACGATCGCGTGTTCGTCTACCTGCGCGACGGCGAGCAACCCGACGCCGGGTCCGAGCGCGGGGTCTCGGCCCTGCGCGACGCCGGCCAGCCGGTGATCACCGTCGCGACCAACGGCCCCGGCGACCTGGGCCGGATCTTCTTCCTGTTCGAGTTCGCCACAGCGGTGGCGGGCTGGGTGCTGGGAATCAACCCGTTCGACCAGCCCGACGTTCAGGGGGCCAAGGACAACACCAAGAGGGTGCTGGAGACCTCCGAGCGGCCTGGGGTCGACGACGCCGACGACTCGGTGCTGAGCGCGCTGGTCAGCCAGGCCGCCCCGCCGCACTACGTTGCGGTCATGGGCTACGTGGGGCCGTCCGAGGAGATGGACTCCGCGGCGCTCGAGTTGCGGGCCGTGATTCGTGACTCGACGCGGGCCACCACGACGTTCGGGTACGGCCCCCTCTTCCTGCACTCCACGGGCCAGTTCCACAAGGGCGGCCCGCCGGTGGGAATCTTCTTGCAGCTGGTCTCGGAGGCCGAGCACGACGTCGACATACCCGAAGCCGATTTCACATTCGGAGAGCTGATCGAGGCCCAGGCCGCCGGTGACGTGCTGACGCTGCGCGACCACGACCTCCCGGTCGAGCGGGTGCGGCTGGACGGCTCGGACCCGGCGGCGGCGCTGCGGGCGGTGACCGAGAAGGTGCGCGTGATGCTGGCGG
>JBBJOH010000188.1:0-3580 GCA_037720995.1 Thermoleophilaceae bacterium | reverse complement strand
ATCCCGGCCGGCTCGGCCGCCCGGGACATGGTGGGCTGAGGGGTGGGAGAGCCCGGGACGAAGGAGATTCTCAGCCTCGACGACCTGCAGGCCAACGCGGGCTTTCGCACGGGCCGCCGGCACGTGCTCTCGATCCTGGCCGAGAACAAGCCGGGCGTTCTGGCCCGGATCGCGGGGCTGTTCGCGCGTCGGGGATTCAACATCGACTCGCTGGCCGTCGGCCCCACCGAAGATCCGACGATCGCCCGCTTCACGCTCACCGTGGACGGCGCCAACCACCCGATCGACCAGGTGACCAAGCAGCTGCACAAGCTGGTCAACGTGATCAAGATCCGCGACCTCGAGCCCTCCGAGGCCGTCTCACGCGAGCTCGCGCTGTTCAAGATCTCCGCCGACGGCGATTCGCGCAGTCAGATCATGGAGTACGCCGACATCTTCCGCGGCCGCGTCGTGGATGTCTCCAAGCGCTCGGTGACGGTGGAGCTCTCCGGCTCGGACGACAAGATCGAGGCCTTCGAGCACATGTGCCGGCCGTTCGGGCTGATCGAGATGGTCAGGACCGGCGAGATCACCGTGTCGCGTGGCCGCGGAGCCACTTAGCGCCCGCGGCTCGCTCGCCCTGGGCGAGCCCGCGCTGGCTCGCCTAAAGGACAGGGTCCAGGAGGCCGAGCGGCTGGCGCTGCGCCTGGGCCCGCCGGCCTTCGCCTCGGTCACCGTCCCGGTGAGCGCCGCGATCGACCCTTCGGCCACGGTCATGGCCGGTCGCCTCGGGGCCGAGCGGTTCTTCTGCATGGAGCAGCCCGGACGCGACGGCTATGCCGTGTGCGGGGTGGGGGAGGCGGTTGCGGTCAGCGGGTCGGGGGCCGGCCGCTTCGCCGACGTGGCCGCCGGCTGCCGGCGGGTGGCGGCCCGGGTCCTGGCCGACGATCCCGCCGAGGACCCCGGTCGCCCGTCGGGGGCCGGCGCGGTGTTCTGTGGCGGCTTTGCCTTCGACGCCAACGGGGGCGCCACGCCCGAGTGGTCGGGCTTCGAGCCGGCGCAGATGGTGCTGCCGGAGCTGTCGATGGCCCGCGGGGGCTCCGAGGCGCGTCTCACGCTGACGGTGGCCGTGGAGGCGATCGAAGGGGGCGCCGACGATGCCCTCTCCCGGGCCCGGAAGCGCCTGGAGGGGATGCGGCCCGCCTCCATGCCGTTGCTGGACCCGAGCCCCGTCTCAAAGCCCAGGGTCTCGGGCGCGGCCTCGCCCTCGCACTACGAGGAGGCGGTCCGCCGTGCGGTGAGTCGCATCGCCGCCGGAGAGATGCAGAAGGTGGTCCTGGCCCGGGAGGTGCGGGTGCAGACGGGCCACGAGATCGACCCCGGCCCCGTGCTCGACGCCCTGCGCGCCGGCTTTCCCGACTGCTACTGCTACTGCGTCGGGGGACCGGGGGGCACGCTGGTGGGCGCGAGTCCCGAGCTCCTGGTCCGCCGCGACGGCGCCCGCGCCCAGACCGTGGCGCTGGCCGGCACCACCCGCCGCAGCGCCGACCCGGCGGTGGACGACCATCTGGGCGAGCAGCTGCGCCAGAGCGACAAGAACCACGGCGAGCACTCGATCGTGGCCCGGAGCATCGAGCGCAAGCTCGACCCCGTAAGCGTCTGGGTGGCGGTCGCCGAGCGCCCGGCGCTGATCAAGGTGCTCAACGTCCAGCACCTCGCCACCCCGATCCGGGCCCAGCTCTCCCGCCCGGTTCCCGTGGTCGAGCTCGCCGGGCGCCTGCACCCGACACCCGCCGTGGGCGCCGAGCCCCGTTCTGCCGAGGCGATGATCCCGGCCCTGGAGGGCCTCGACCGCGGCTGGTACGCGGGAGCGGTGGGGTGGACCGACCTCTCCGAGGACGGCGAGCTCTGCGTGGCCCTGCGCTGCGCGCTGCTGCGCGGGCACGTCGCCCACCTCTACGCGGGCTGCGGGATAGTCGCCGACTCGGTCCCCGCCGACGAGCTGGCCGAGTCGGAGTTCAAGCTCCAGGCGCTGTTGCCGCTGCTGGCCTAGCCGATCCCCCAGGTCGTCACGGCGCTGATGGCCGCACGCGCTCGTAGAGCTCGCGGTGCAGCCGCACGCTGTCGGCGCGGTCGGTGCGCACCTCGACCAATCCCGGCGTCGAGGCGGCGCGCGCCACCTCGTCCGGCGTCGACGCGAACCGGTGATCCATGTCGGCCAGAGCGGCCAGCTTTGCCAGATCGATACCGGTCGGAGTCGCCACGTGGTGCTCATAGAGCGCCGGGTCGGCGTAATCTGGCAGCGGCAGGAAGTCGAAGATCCCGCCACCGCCGTTATTGGTGCACACCACTGTCAGCTGAACCCCGGCGCGGCGCGCCGCCAGCAGGCCGCCGACGTCGTGCAGCAGGGCCACCTCGCCGATCAGCAGCCACGTCGGTACGCGCGTCACCAGGCAGGCGCCGGCGGCCGAGGCCACCACCCCGTCGATCCCGTTGGCGCCCCGATTGGACAGAAACCGGATCTGCCTGGACGTCCGGGGGAAGAAGGCCTCGACCTCGCGCACGGGCATCGAAGAGCTGCTCCACACGATCGCGCCGTCGGGCAGCACTCCGGCCAGCGCCGCGTAGGCCTTGGGCTCGAACGGATCCGGGGCCTGGGCGAGGGCGTCCGGCACCAGCCCGTCGGCCTCCAACCAGGAGGCAAGCCATTCCGGGTCGGGGCGCTCGGGGCGCATCTCCAGGCCGGTGGCGATCGCGGCGCACGCCCGGGCCGGGGAGGCGTGCAGGAGCATCCCCGCCCGGCGGGTCGGATCGTGCCAGGCGCCGTGGGGGTCGATCACTGCCTGCTCGGATCGGGCCATCCAGGTACGCAGCGGCTTGGACGTGGGGGCGTCGCCCACGCGCAGCACCAGCTCGGGCGCGTGAGCGGCGGCGAACTCCTCAGAACGCAGCAGCACGTCGTAGTGGGCCACCACGTGACCCAGGTCGTGCGATCCGCAGCGCACCCCGGACGCGGGCTCGGCCAGCACCGGCCAGCCGCACTGCTCGGCCAGCCGCGCGACCGGCTCGGCGACGTCGTCGGTGGTCGGGCCACACACGATCACGCCCCGGCGCGCCTCGGCCATCAGCGCCGCCAGGCGCTGCACCTCGTCGCCGTCGGGCGCCTGGGAGTGCCGGCGGACCCCGGTCCAGGGGGCCCCGTCGGGGCGGCCCTGCCAATCCCCGGCCGCCAGCTCCTCGGCCACCGGCGCCAGCGGCTCGCGCAGCGGCAGGTTCACGTGCACGGGGCCGGGCCGCCCGCCCGCGGCCGTCCACCAGGCCCGGCACGCGGTGGCCCGTACGTGGGCGTTCCACTCCGGGCCCGGCTCGGAGTTGCCCAGCTCCACGAACCACTTCGCGGCCGAGCCGTAGAGCTTGATCTGGTCGATCGCCTGACCGGCGCCCACGTCGCGCAACTCGGGCGGGCGGTCCGCGGTCAGCACGATCAGCGGCACCCGCGCCTCCCACGCCTCCACCACGGCCGGCATCAGGTTGGCCGCCGCGCTGCCCGACGTGCAGGTCACCGCCACCGGCCGCCCGGTCGCCTTGGCCATGCCCAGCG
>JBBJOH010000187.1:0-3581 GCA_037720995.1 Thermoleophilaceae bacterium | reverse complement strand
ACCGTGCTGGTCTGGAACCGCGAGGCCTAGCGCATGTTCGGCTACACCGCGCAGGAGGCGATCGGCCGGCACGTGGCCGACCTGATCCTCGATCCAGGCCAGAAGAGGGCGCACGCAGAGCGCCGCGACAGCGTGTTGGCCGAGCCGGCGGACCAGCCCCCGACCCGCTATGAGCTGCAGCTGGGGCGCCGGGACGGGTCGCGCTTCCCGGCCGAGCTCACCCTCCAGCGGGTGGACGGAGAAGACGGGCCCTTCCTGCTGGTCTTCATCCGCGACGCCACCGAGCGTGAAGAGCGCGAGCGTGAGCGCGAGCAGCTCTACCGCGAGCAGGCCGCGCGTCAGGAAGCCGAGCACATGGCGAACATGGTCAACGGGCTGCAGATGCTGCTGGACGCCGCCCTGTCCCACGGCCGCCTGGAGGAGATGATGGCGGCGTTGCTGCCGCGGCTCTGCGAGGTGCTCGGCGGGGACATCGCCTCGATCTTCCTGGTGGCCGAGGACACGGGGCAGCTGGTCCTGCGCGCCTCGAGCGCGGGTTTGCCCGACGAGCCCGTGATCGCTGTCGTCGAGAGTCACATCTCGGCCCAGGTGCGCGAGTCGCGGTCGCCGCTGTTGATCAACGACCCCCCTCCCGAGAACCTGGCCGACCCGGCCATGCGCGGCGTGAGCTCGGTGGTCGCGGTTCCGCTGATGGCCGGGGAGCACGCGACCGGGGTGATCTTGGTCGGCGTCGGCGCCCCGAGCCACTTCGACGACGACAACCTCCTGCTGCTCGGACTCGCCGCCGACCGGGTGGCGCTGGCCGTGGACCACGCGATGGTGTTCGAGCGCGAGCATCGGATCGCGGAGACGCTGCAGCGCAGCCTGTTGCCCGAGCGTCTGCCCCATCTCCCCGGCCTGGAGGTGTCGGCTCGCTACATTCCTGCCGCCAGCGAGGCCGAGGTGGGGGGCGACTGGTACGACGTGATCCCGCTGGACTCGTCTCGCGTCGGGCTGGTGATGGGAGACGTGGCCGGCAAGGGGCTCGCCGCGGCCTCGATGGTCGGCCGCCTGCGCTCGGCCATGCGCGCCTATGCCACCGAGGGGCACGAGCCCGCCCAGGTGCTCACGCGTCTGAACGAGCTGGTCGTATCGGAAGTCGGGGACAGTGAGATGGCGACGCTGGTCTACCTGGTGCTGGATCCCGCCGCCGAGGAGGTTCGGTGGGTCAACGCCGGTCACCCGCCGCCGCTCGTGCTGGGCGACGAGCAGCCGTGGTTCCTGGAGGGCGGACGCTCGATGCCGCTGGGCGTGATGCCCTTCCCCTCCTACCAGGAGGCGACGGCGCCGATGCCGGGCGGGCGTGCGCTGCTGCTCTACACGGACGGACTGGTGGAGCGTCCCGGCGAGCTGCTGGACGACGGCTTCGAGCGACTGGCCCGCGCGGTGGCCGACTCGCCCTGTGGCGCGGATGCCCTGTGCGACCACGTGCTGCGTCGCTTGGTTCCCGAGGGGGCCATGGCCGACGACGTGGCGCTGCTCTCGCTCTTCGCCCCCCAGCTCACCGATCGCTTTTCCCTCGAGATGGCCCCCGAACCCGGCCAGCTCGCGTCCATGCGCGCTCTGCTGCGACGGTGGCTGCACCACGCCAAGGCGGACGCGGCCGACATCGCGGAGGTCCTGATGGCCACGGGGGAGGCCGCGGCCAACGCGATCGAGCACGCGGGCGGGACCGAGGAGCTCGAGATCGCCGCGGTGATCGCCGACGGCGAGGTGGACATCACCGTGCGCGACCGTGGCCGCTGGCGGGAGAAGACGACCGAGGGCCGCGGGCGCGGGCTGATGCTCATCCGGGAGCTGATGGACCGGGTGGAGGTGACCCCCTCCGACGCGGGGACCACCGTACGCATGCGCCGGCGCCTGAGGACGCTGGCGAGCGACTCGGCCTCCTCCTAGTTCATCCAAACGCAAGCCCTGGCCCGAATGATGGGGACACGTGATCCTGCTGCTGATCTTCGCCGGCCTGGCCGGCGCCGGTACCGCCTTCTCGCCGTGCGTGCTGCCCGTCCTGCCGGCTCTGCTCTCGGCGGGGGCCACCGGCGGGCGCCGCCGCCCGCTGGGGATCGCGATCGGTCTGGTGGCCACCTACACCGTGGCCGTGGTGGCGCTGGCCACGGTCATCGACGGCGTCGGGCTGGCCGGGGGCACGGTGCGCACCCTGGCGGTGATCGTGATCGGGCTGTTCGGGCTCGCGCTGCTGTGGCCGCGGCTGGGGGAGGTCGTGGAGCGACCGTTGTACCGGCTCTCGCGCTTCGGCCCGACGCCGGATGGCTCCCGGGGCCACGGCTTCTGGTCGGGCCTGCTGGTGGGCGGCGCCCTGGGCTTCGTCTACGCGCCCTGTGCCGGCCCGATCCTGGCCGCGGTCGTCGCGGCCGGGGCCACGCGCGGGACTACCTTCGAGCTGGTGGGGGTGGCGCTGGCCTACGGAGTCGGCTCGGGCGTCGTGCTGCTGGCCCTGTCGGTGGGTGGGCGCCGCGTGGTCGAGCGGATCCGCGGCGTCGGCCGCGGACCGGTCCTCCAGCGCGCGCTGGGGGCGATCATGGTGCTCACCGCGATCGCGATGGCGGGTCAGCTCGACATCCGCTTCCAGACCGCGATAGCCGACCACCTGCCCAACCTCGTGACCAATCCGACCGGAGCGATCGAGCGCTCCGGCTCCGTTGAGGACCGCTTGGCCGACCTGCGCGGCCGCGCGCGCTTCGACGCGGCCACGGCCGAGGGCCGTCCCGCCCGGGGCGCCAGGGGAGCCGCGGCGCGCTACCGCGACCTCGGTCCGGCACCCGGCTTCTCCGGTGGCGGACGCTGGTTTGACACCCCCGCGGGGCGCCCGCTGTCGCTGGAGCGGCTCCGAGGGCGGGTGGTGCTCGTGGACTTCTGGACCTACACGTGCATCAACTGCATCCGCACGCTGCCCTACGTGACGGCGTGGGACTCGCGCTACCGCGCCAAGGGCCTGACCGTGGTCGGGGTGCACACGCCGGAGTTCCCGTTCGAGCGAAAGGGCGGCAACGTACGCCGCGCGATCGCCCAGAACGGCATCCGCTATCCGGTGGTCCAGGACAACGGCTACGACATCTGGAACGCCTTCGGCAATCAGTACTGGCCTGCCAAGTACCTGATCGACGCGCGTGGGCGGGTGCGCTACACCCACTTCGGGGAGGGCGACTACGCGAAGACCGAGTCGGCCATCCGCGCACTGCTGGCCGAGGCGGGCGACCGGCGCCTGGGGCGCCGTGCCCGAGCCCGCGCCGTCGCCCCCGGCTCGGGCCCCCAGACCCCCGAGACCTACCTCGGCGCCGACAAGGCCCAGGGCTTCATCCCCACAGCGCCCGCCGAGGGCACGAAAGACTACGCCGGCGTCGACTCGCCGCCGCTCAACGGCTTCGCGCTGCGCGGACGCTGGAAGGTCACCGGTGAGGCGGCCACCGCCGTGCGCGGCGCCTCGCTCGATGCGCGCTTCAACGCCCGCAAGGTCTACCTCGTCCTGCGCTCGAAGGGTGAGCGCCCCCGGCGGGTGGGCGTGAGCGTGGACGGCAGGCCGC
>JBBJOH010000186.1:0-3590 GCA_037720995.1 Thermoleophilaceae bacterium | reverse complement strand
GCACGGCGGCTTCATGGTGCACGATCCCTGGCGCAACGCGCTCGTGCTCGCCGCCAAGTAGCGCCAGGTCACCGAGCGCTGCGCCGGAGACCGCGCCTACGTCATCTGCGACTTGCCGCGCACCTTCGAACCGCGAAGGTCGGCGTCCTGGCGCCGTTCGGTGGCCCGCTGGGCCACGGCCTGGTCCTGCTCGCGCTGCGCGCGCTTTGCCTTCCCGTCCTTGCGCGCCTTGGCATTGCGGCCCTCCAGGGCTTCCATGTGGGCCTTGTAGGCCGACCCGTCGGGCTTCTTGCCGCGCGAACCGGACGCTTCTTCGCTGCTGCCGCTCATGCGTGAGCTCCTCAATGCCCCCAAAGGTCTCTTGCCGCCGAAAGGTGCTGGGGACGGGACACCCGGCGGTGAAACGTCTCCTAGGAGGGTACGCCTATCGCGGACGACCCGCGGACATCACGTCAGGGCACGCGAAACAGCTTGTCCAGCGGCAGAGCGAAGCCCGGCAGCAACGGCGAGGCCAGCTCGTCGGAGCACCCCAGCTCCAGCGCCACGTCGAACGCACCGCAGCCCGGGGCCGAGCGGCGGAACACGAGCAGGGTGTCGGCCAGGGAGTCCACCAACCAGAGCTCGGGCAGGCCGTGGGCCTCGTACCTGGACTTCTTCGCGCCGATGTCGTAGCGCCAGGTGGAGGGTGAGCGGACCTCGACAGCCAGGTCCGGCATCGGGTAGGGCGGCGGAGAGCTGGGAGGCGGCAGCCGCCCATCGGCGTACCAGAGCAGATCGGGCGCGAACACGTTGAGCTCGTCCAGGGCGACATCCCTGGGGAAGACCGCATGTCCGCGGCCCGGTTCGGCGCGCGTCCAGCTCTCGAGCGCGAAGAACAGGTTTCCCTGGAGGTGGCCGTGCAGGGCAGAAGGGTCGTTCACCACGACCTCACCGTCGACCAGGTTCCACGGTCGTCCGCGCTCCGCGACGGGCTCGGTCAGGAACTCCTCGGCGGTCATGGCTTGGGCGATGGGCACCGTGATCATCGTAGACCTCCTCGGGGGACGCTCTCACATCCTCGAAGAGGGTCTATCGCGGTCGTTTTCGCCCCCCGGTCCAGGCGATCGCCGCCAGCAGCCAGGGTGATTCGGCGGGTCCGGTGAGCGCCAGGGTCCAGCGCTCGGTGAAGGTGGTGACGCCGCCCTTGCTTCCCGACAGGACGTCGGTGGTGTCGCGGTCCTCCACGTAGCGAGTGCCGGCCACCTCGACCTGAATCCCCATCCACGCCGGCTCGGACTCCACGTGCACCTCGGCGATGCGGATGCGCCGTACGCGCGGCCCGCGCACCACGAGGCGGGTGCGACCGGAGGCGTCACCGCCACTGAGCAGCTGCTGCACGGCTTCCGGGGTGGAGACGGCCTCCAGCGCGGCGTCGTCGCCGTCCACGGCCTCGGCCCAGGCCGCGACCACGCGCCGGGCGGCCACCTCCATCACGTCGGGCGCGAAGCGGCCGTCGGCCACGGACAGGTCGAGCGCCTGGTCCCGTGCGCTGCCGACGAAGTCGAGGGTGGCCAGGTCGGCGGTGGTGAAGCCCTCCGGTACGGCGTCGGCGGTGGCCAGCTCGGTGACGGCCCGGGCGCGGATGCGATCGGTGTCGGCCTCGGGCATGGCGACGATCGGCTCGTCGAGGCGGTGGATGCCCTCGGCCTCCTGCTCGATCGAGACCACGGTCCAGCGCCCGCCGCGGCGGGCCAGCGTCCAGTACTCCGTGACCCCCAGGGACTCAACGGCCTCACCGTCCTCCATCAGCCTGTACCCCTCCGCGGTCTCGACGTAGGATTCCAGTCTGGCGCTGATGAGCACCGTGGCCCGGTCCTCGGTGTCGTCGTCGCGATTCACCAGGCCGACGCACGTGGCCTCCGGCGCGCCGATCACCTGGACACGGTTGTGCCAGCCCCGTCGCTGGAAGTCGGCCAGCCGGCGCTGCCATTCGACCATCAGGTCGCCGCCCACCAGCCGGTTCAGCTGCTCCACGTCGCGGTCGTCCCACGCCTGCTGGGTGGCCACGTAGAGCTCGCCCGCCTCGCGCTCGATCAAGTCGGCGTCGAGGTAGTAGTCGTCCTCGGCGGCCTCGGCCCCCGCGGCGTGCACGCGCTCGCGGCGGAGCTTGACCTTGCGGCGGTGACGGGCCGTGGTGAAGGCGCCGCCCAGCACGACCAGCAGGACGATCACCCCGATCACCAGAAACAGGCCAAGGCCGCCGCCTCCGCCGCCGCCCGAGCCGCCCCCGCCGAAGCCTCCGCCGCCTCCGCCGCCGCCCCCGCCTCCGCCGCCGCCGAAGCCGCCGCTGCCGCCGCCGGCGCGGGCAAAGGCGAGGTTGGTCATCGCCACGGTGAGGGTGGTGACGAGGGCCGGGAGCAGGATGAGCCTACGGCGCGTCATCTCTTCATCGTAGGGCCGTCGCCGCCCGGGCAGCCGACGCCGGGCCGGCTATACCATCGCCGGCCCGTGGACTTCGACCTGACCGACGAGCAGGCGGCCATCCGCCGCCTGGCGCGCGACTTCGCCGACGGCGAGGTGCGCCCGGTGGCCGCGGAGCTCGACCGCACCAAGAGCTTCCCCTACGCGATCGTGGCCAAGGCCGGCGAGCTGGGCCTGATGGGCATCGCCTACCCCGAGGAGTACGGCGGCGGGGGCGCGGACACGCTGTCCTATGTGCTGGCTGTCGAGGAGCTCGCGCGCGTGGACTCCAGCGTGGCCGTCACCGTGGCCGCCAACTCCTCGCTGGGCACCTGGCCGATCTACGCGTTCGGCACCGAGGAGCAGAAGCAGGACTGGCTGCCGGGGCTGTGCAACGGCACCGGGCTTGGGTCCTTCGGGCTCACCGAGCCCGAGGCGGGCTCGGACGCCGGCAACACGCGCACACGGGCCTCACTGGACGGAAACTCGGGCGAGTGGGTGATCGACGGCGCCAAGCAGTTCATCACCAACGCCGGCACCGACATCTCGGCGTTCGTGACCATCACCGCGCGCACGGGCGAGCAGGAGATCTCCAACATCATCGTGCCGCGCGACGCGCCGGGCTACGAGGTCGGCGAGGCCTACCGCAAGATGGGCTGGAACGCCTCGGACACGCGGCCGCTGTCCTTTGACGGCGCGCGCGTGGCCGAGCAGAACCTGCTCGGCCCGCGCGGCAAGGGCCTCCACCAGTTCCTGCAGACCCTCGACGGCGGGCACATCTCGGTGTCGGCCATCGGCGTCGGCCTCGCCCAGGGGGCGCTGGACGAGGCGGTGGCCTACGCAAAGGAGCGCAGGGCCTTCGGCCAGTCGATCTCCAAGTTCGGTGCCATCCAGGTGAAGCTGGCCGACATGTCCACCGAGATCGAGGCGGCGCGCTATCTGACCTACAAGGCGGCGGTGGAGAAGGATGCGGGGCGCGACTTCTCACAGACCGCCGCGCGGGCCAAGCTCAAGACCGGCCGGCTGGCCGTGCGCTGCTGCGAGGAGGCCGTGCAGATCCACGGCGGCTACGGATACATCGAGGAGTACCCGGTGTGCCGCTTCTACCGCGACGCGAAGATCCTGACCATCGGCGAGGGCACCGACGAGGT
>JBBJOH010000185.1:0-3630 GCA_037720995.1 Thermoleophilaceae bacterium | reverse complement strand
ATCTCCTCGGGTACGGGCTCGAGCTGATCGGCGGCCGGCTCGGGGGCGAGCTCCTCGGCGGCCTCCGGCTCTTCGATGGCGTCGGCATCCGCCGCCTCCTCGATGAGCTCGGCCTCGGCCTCGGTGAGCTCGTCGGGGCCCGCGGGAGCCTCGTCCTCGAGCTCCTCGACGACCACGACCTCTTCCTCGACGAAAGGCTCGTCCACCGCGCTCGGAGGCTCAGCGGGCGTCGTGGCCGCGTGTTGGGGGGGCGGGGCGGCGTCGCGCACGCCGGCGAGCCCGGAGCGGATCTCCTGCAGCTCGGACTCGAGCGAACCGGCGTTGGTGCGCACGCTCTCCACCAGGGAGTTGATCGTGGTGCGCAGCTGGTCGACCAGTCCGCCGAGGTCACCCTCGACGGAGTTGGCGCGCTCGAGCATGCCCTTGGTGGCTGCCTCGACGCTGGCCACGTGGGCCGCGGCGTCGGATTGGGCCTGCTCGCGGGTGGCCCGCGAGTCGTGGTCGGCCTCACCCCGTACGCGCCCGGCCTCGTTGCGAGCATCCGCGCGCTCCTTGTCGGCGGCGTCCTTGGCCTCCGATCGCTCCTTCTGGGCGGCGGCCTGGGCGTCGGCACGCTCCTTCTCGGCCTCGCGGCGCGCGTCGCCGATCAGATGATCGGCCTCGGACCGGGAGGTGGACTCTATGTCGGCGGCGCTGCGCTCGGCGGCCTCCACGATCGTGCGAACCTGCTCGGCCGCGGCTCCAGCCAGCGACGCGGCGGCCCGGGGGGCCGGGGCCGCCTGGGCCGGGGCCGCCTGGGGCTGGGCCGCCTGGGCGGCCTTCAACTCCTCGATGGAAGCCGCCAACTCGGCCAGGTGGGCGTCCACTTCGTCGGGGTCATAGCCCCTGCGGGCCTGCGAGAAGTCCGTCCGCTCGATTTCTTGGCGCTCCAGCTCCATGTTTCCCTTCTCTGAGGTTTGCCCGCTGCTCCGCGGAGAGTAACCCAGATCTGCGCCGGGCGTGAGGGCGTGAGCCGCACCGGCGAGTCCGGCGGGGAGAGCCCTCTGGTCTACGCGCCCGCCTGGATCTCGTCCAGCTCACGGCGCAGCGACTTGATCTCGTCCCGCAGCTTGGCGGCGTACTCGAAACGCAGGTCCTCGGCGGCGGCCAGCATCTCCTCCTCGAGCTCGACCAGTGTCCGGGCCAGGTCCTCCGCCGACATCCCCTCCTCGGCACGGGAGCGGCGGCGTCCCTTGCCGCCCGGGACCTTGGACTCCCCGGCCAGGAAGTCGGCGATGTCCGACACGCCCTTCTGGATGTTCTCGGGAGTGATCCCGTGCTCGGCGTTGTAGGCCAGCTGGATCTCGCGCCGGCGGTCGGTCTCCGAGATCGCGGTGCGCATGGCGGCCGATTCCTTGTCGGAGTACATGATCACCTTGCCCTTCACGTTGCGCGCGGCGCGGCCGATCGTCTGGATCAGCGAGGTGGAGCCGCGCAAGAAGCCCTCCTTGTCGGCGTCCAGGATCGCCACCAGCGAGACCTCGGGCAGGTCGAGCCCCTCGCGAAGAAGGTTCACGCCCACGAGCACGTCGAACTCGCCCAGGCGCAGCTCGCGGATGATCTGGATTCGCTCCAGGGTGTCGATCTCGGAGTGCAGGTAGCGCACCCGGATGCCGTACTCGAGCAGGTAGTCGGTCAGATCCTCGGACATCTTCTTGGTGAGGGTGGTGACCAGCGTGCGCTCCTCGGACTCCGTGCGCTTCTTGATCTCGTTCATCAGATCGTCGATCTGGTTCCTGGTCTCCCGGACGTCGACCTCGGGGTCGACGATCCCCGTCGGCCGAACGATCTGCTCCACCATCTCGCTCGAGTGGTCGCGCTCGAAGTCGCCGGGGGTGGCCGACACGAAGACCTGCTGGTTGGTGATCTGCATGAACTCGTCGAAGGTCTGGGGGCGGTTGTCCAGCGCGCTCGGCAGCCGGAAGCCGTGCTCGACCAGCGTCTGCTTGCGCGAGCGGTCGCCCCAGTACATGCCGCCGATCTGCGGGACGGTCTGGTGCGACTCGTCGATGAAGCAGACGAAGTCGTCGGGGAAGAAGTCGATCAGGCAGTAGGGCCGCTCGCCGGGCTTGCGGCCGTCGAGGATGCGGGAGTAGTTCTCGATCCCGTTGCAGAAGCCCAGCTCGCGCAGCATCTCCATGTCGAACTGCGTGCGCTGGCGCAGGCGGTGTGACTCGAGCGGCTTGCCCTCGGCCTCCAGCTCCTTGGTGCGGGCCTCGAGCTCGTCCCGGATCTCGCCCACGGCCCGGTCGACGGTCTGCTGATCGGTGGCGTAGTGGGTGGCCGGCCACACGCCCACGTGCTCCAGGTCCTTGAGCACCTCGCCGGTGAGCGGGTCGAACTCCTGGATCGCCTCGATCTCGTCACCGAACATCACGGCGCGGTAGGCGGTCTCCGCGTAGGCGGGGAAGACCTCGAGCGTCTCCCCGCGCACACGGAAGGTGCCGCGCGCGAGCGCGGTGTCGTTGCGCGAGTACTGGATGTCCACCAGCTTGCGCAGCACCGCGTCGCGGTCGATCATCTCGCCGCGCTTGAGCAGCAGCATCATCTGGTCGTACTTCTCGGGCGAGCCCAGGCCGAAGATGCAGGACACGCTGGCCACGACGATGGTGTCGCGGCGACCGAACAGCGACGAGGTGGCGGCGTGGCGCAGACGCTCGATCTCCTCGTTGATCGAGGAGTCCTTCTCGATGTAGAGGTCCTGGGCCGGCACGTAGGCCTCGGGCTGGTAGTAGTCGTAGTAGGAGACGAAGTACTCGACCGAGTTGGCCGGGAAGAACTCCCGGAACTCGTTGCACAGCTGGGCGGCCAGCGTCTTGTTGTGGGCGATCACCAGCGATGGTCGCTGGAGCTTCTCGATGGCGAAGGCCATGGTGGCCGTCTTGCCCGAGCCGGTGGCGCCGAGCAGCGTCTGGAACCGGTCTCCGCGCTCCACGCCCGCCACCAGCGCGTCGCGTGCCGCGGGCTGGTCGGCGACCGGCGAGTAGGCGGCGTTGAGCTTGAAGTCGGGCACCGCTTTCCACGTTAGCGCCGGGGGCGGAAGGCGCCTCGGGGGGCGAAAACGCGGTGAATGACGACTCCACCGTCATATGGACCAACGAATCGTCGCTCGGCTCGCCGAGCGCCAGCACGGCGTGGTGAGCTGGGTCCAGCTGCGCGCCGCCGGCATATCGCCGACGGTCATCGACCGGCGCTGCCGGCGCGGGGCCTGGGTCCGGCTACACGTGGGTGTCTATGCGATCGGGCACGCGCCCCTGGCGCGTCGGGGGTGGCAGTTGGCCGCAGTGCTCGCCTGCGGCCGGGGCGCGTTGCTCAGCCATGCCAGCGCGGCGGAGCTGTGGAGACTCGTGCCCGGTGCAAGCCGCGACCACCATGTGACCGTCCCGACCGCCGGGGGAAGACGTCAACCGGGCGTCATCGTGCACCGGCGCCCGGATCTCGACCCGGCCGTCGCGACTTCCCGGGACGGTGTGCCGGTCACAGAGGCGGCGCAGGCGATCCTCGATACCGCGGCGACAGTCGGGCGAAGAGCCACCGAGAAGATGCTCGACCAGGCTGAGCGACAGCGGCTGTGCGACCTCGACCAGGTGC
>JBBJOH010000006.1:0-13475 GCA_037720995.1 Thermoleophilaceae bacterium | reverse complement strand
CGGTCGCTGCCGGGAAAGGATGCCGTTTACGAAATCGGCATGGATGCCGATTTCGTCGAGGGCATCGATTCTGTCGAGGGCATCTAACTCTGGTTGAAGAAGCCTTTTTCGATCAAGCGGGCGCGCTCCTCGGCCGAGACCTCGACGTTGCGCGGCGTGAGCAGGAACACCTTGTCGGCGATCCGCTGCATGCCGCCGTCCAGCGCATAGGTCAGCCCGGAGGAGAAGTCGATCAGGCGCTTGGACAGATCGGAGTCGATTCCCTGCAGGTTGAGGATCACGGGCACCGTGGCCTTGAACTGGTTGGCTATCTCCTGGGCGTCGTTGAAGGCCTTGGGGACCACCAGGTGGACGGTGTCCATGCCCGAGCCGCCGTTACCGCCCACCGAGCGCAGCACGCGAGTCTCGCGCCCCGCCTCGCGGGGGTTGTCATCGGCGAAGATGTCGTCGAACTCGTCCCGGCGCTTGCGCTGCAGGCGACGGACGTTGGGGCGCTCGCGGTAGCGGTCCTCGAGCTCGGCCTCCGGCTCGCGGTCGGGCGTCCGCTCGCGTTCGCGCTCACGGTCACGGTCACGGTCACGGTCGGGAACGGCTTCATAGCGAGGCTCCTCCTCCTCGGCCAGCCCGAAGTAGACGAGCGCCTTGTGCCATGTGTCGCTGATCGCCATCGGATGGGTGTTCGTGCGTCGGGCGCGAATCCCTTCGTGTTGACAGATTATCCGGTGTCCCGCCGCCGAAAAGCAAATGCCCACCCCGACTCCACCACCCGAGCCGTTCACCGTCTCCCCCCAGCCGGGGCTCGATCTGCACGGTGAGGAGGAGGGGCACGGTCGGACGCTGGTCCTGGTCCACGGCCTGACGGCCACTCGGCGCTACGTGATCCAGGGCTCACGCGTGCTGGCCCGCTCCGGTGGCCTGCGGGTGGTGGGCTATGACGCCCGCGGGCATGGGGATTCGTCCCGGCCGCCCGACGGCCTCTACGGCTACCCGGCGCTGGTCGCGGACCTCGAGGCGATCCTGGACGAGCGGGCGATCGAGAAGGCCGTGATCGCCGGCAGCTCGATGGGGGCGGCCACGGCGATCGCCTTTTGCCTCGAGCATCCGGATCGCGTGGAGGCGCTGGTTGCTATAACGCCGGCCTACGACGGTCAGGCGCGAACCACAGCCGGGGCCCTGGAGGTGTGGGACGCGCGCGCCGAGGCGCTCGAGGCCGGCGACGTAGATGCCTTCGTGGCGCTCACCGGCGTCGACTCGCTGCCCGAGCGGTTCCGCGCCCCGGCGCGCCTGGCGGTGCGCCAGCGCATCGAGCGCCACCGCGACCCGTCCGCGGTGGCCGAGGCCGTTCGCCAGGTGCCGCGCTCGGCCGCCTTCGACGGGCTCGATCGCCTGTCGGAGATCGCGGTGCCGGTGCTGGTCGTGGCCAGCGGCGACGAGGCCGACCCCGAGCACCCCTTTGCCGTGGCCGGGGAGTACGCAAGGCGCCTGCCCGACGCTCGGCTGGTCACCGAGGAGGAGGGCGATCCGCCGCTGGCCTGGCAGGGAGCCCGCCTGTCGCGGGCCATCGCGGCCTTTCTGGACGACCACCGGCCATAGCCACGCGGGGGCGTGAGCCCCTCGCTATCACCGGCCATGGCAACGCGGGGGCGTGAGCCCCCGGGGACAACCGGCCATGGCAAAGCGGAGGGTCCGGGGGGCATGAGCCCCCCGGGTACATTCACTCGTAGAGCGCGGTGCCCACGCGGACGATCGTCGCCCCCTCCTGCACCGCGATCCAGTAGTCACGGGTCGTTCCCATCGAGAGCCGCTGCAAGCCGTGCTCGCCGGCCAGCTCGGCCAGGCGCGCGAAGTGGCGCCGGTTGTCCTCGGCGGCGTGCGCGAACGGCGGCATGGTCGACAGGCCGGTCACGGGAACGGGACAGCGCTCGACGACCCCGCGAAGGTCGGAGGGCTGAATCCCCTCCTTGGCCTCCTCTCCCGCCACGTTGACCTGGATCAGGACCTCGGGCGCCGGGTTCGCCTCCAGCTTTGCGATCACCGAGTCCGAGGCCACCGAGTGGATCAGCCGCACCCGCGGCGCCACGTCCTTGACCTTGCGGCTCTGCAGCTGCCCGATGAAGTCCCAGACGAACAAGTCGCCGTGCGCCTCGTGCTTGGCCACCAGATCCTGGCCCCTGTTCTCGCCCACCAGCTCTATGCCGGCCTCGGCCAGGACGGGCAGCTCGGCCACCGGCACGTACTTGATGGCAGCCAGCACGTCGACCTCGGTGGGGGCGCGGCCGCTTCGGACGATCCGCTCACGCACGCGCTCGAGGTTGTCACGCACCTTCGCGGCCTGAAGGTCCGTGAAGGCCATCCTCATCCCGCCCGTCCTCCCCCGTGGAGGGTCCGCCATACGAGGCCGCCCTGCCGGCCGGTGGCGCCCCCCTCGCGCCGGTGCGAGAAGAACATGTCCGCCCGGCAGCTCGTGCACAGGTCCACGTGCTCCACGCTGCGCGCACCGGCCGCGAGCAGCCGGGTCTCGGCCACGCGCCGCAGGTCGAGCATGCGCCCGTCGGCCGCCTCGGGCACGTCCGCGAACGCGGCGAGCACCTCGGGGCCGACCTCGAAGCAGCACGGCCCGATCCCGGGGCCGATCACCGCCGCGGGCGGCTGTCCGAAGGCCTCGACCCCTCGGGCGAGGATCCCGTCGGCCACGCCCCGCCAGCCGGCGTGGAGCATGGCCACCTGCCCCGGCGAGGCCAGCGCCACCGGAAGGCAGTCCGCGGTCAGCACGAGCAGGGCCAGGCCTTCGAGCTCGGTCACGTGTCCGTCGACCTCGATCATCTCCCCCGGCTGCCGGTAGCCCGCCTCGTCCGGAGTAGGCGGCTCGGCCCACCTGGCCAGCTCGGCGCCGTGGACCTGCCGGCCCATCGCGATCGCCGAGTCGCCCAGGCCGAGCGTCACAGCCAGGCGCTCGCGGTTCTCGCGCACGCTGCTCGGCTCGTCGGCGGTGAGCATGCCGAGGTTCAGCGAGTCGTAGGGGGCCGTGCTCACACCGCCCAGGCGGGTGGAGAACGCGACCCGGGCACCGGGGAGGCCGACGTCGATCGAGCTCGGGCTCCTGAACGCGCTCACGGCGTCGCTCCGGCGGCCTCGAGCGCGGCCCGGAGCTCCTCCTCGCGACCGGCCACCTCGCCATCGAGCTTTTGCGCCAGGGCGGCCTCCAGCGCCCTTCCGAGGGCGGGTGACGGGGGGACGCCGGCCGCGCGCAGGTCGTCGCCGGTGATCTCCAGTCGCACGTGGCGCAGGCGGCGCGCCCAATCCAGTATCGGAGCCGGAGGTGCGCCCAGGCCCAGCGCCAGCGCCAGCGCTTCGGGCGGCTCGCCGGCCAACAGGCGGGCCAGCTGGGAGGGCTTGCGCTCGTCACGCAGGCGCAGGGCGGTGGCGATCCCGGGAGCGGTGCGGGCCGCCCGAATCACCACATCGCGCGGGGGCCTGGGCATCTGGAGCCGATCCAGCCACACGGCGAGCGACAGCGAATCGGGGCTGATCAGCGCGGCCAGACCCGAAAGCACGCGGTCGGCGCCGGTCTCCAGCGCCCCCAGCTCGGCGCCCGCCACCAACTCGGCATCAGCCACCAGCTCCGGGTGAAGCGCCCGGTCAAGGCCCAGCGCATGCAGGCGCCGCACTCCCCGCGCGACGTTCGCCTCGGCCAGGAGCAGCAGCAGCTCCTCGCGCAGGCGCGCGCCGGAGACCGTGAGCAGGGCGTCGCCCTCGATCGCGTCCAGGGCCAGCCGCTCGGTCTCGAGCTCCAGCGCGAAGTCCAGCCTCGCCGAGTACCGGACCGCCCGCAGGAGCCGCGTCGGGTCGTCGATGAAGCTGCGCTCGTGCAGAACGCGGATCACGCCCAGGCGAAGGTCCGCCAGACCACCGCAGGGATCGTGCAGGCGGCCGAGCTCGTCACCGCCCAGGCTCACGGCCATCGCGTTGACCGCGAAGTCGCGCCGTGCGAGATCGGCTCGCAGCGACGCCCATCTCACCCGCGGAAGCGCGCCGGGCCGGTCGTAGGACTCGGTGCGGGTGGACGCCACGTCCACCGCCAGCCGGTCGGCCTCGACGGTCGCGGTGCCAAAGCGCTCGTGGCGCACCATCCGGCCACCCAGGCGGCCGGCCAGCACCTGGGCGGCCGCCACCCCGTCGCCCTCGATGGCCACGTCCAGGTCCAGCGCAGGGGCGCCGCGGATCAGGTCCCGCGGGACGCCACCCACCAGGTAGGCCGGGGGAAGCCCCTCCAGGGCCGGCAGGAGACGCTCGGCGCCGGGCAGGGCGCGGACCCGCTCACGGAGCTCGCTCGGGGTGGGCGGCGGCACGGGAACAGTGTGCTACACGCGCACCGGCACGCCCCCCGCGCGCATCGCCTCCTTGGCCTGGCCCACCGTGTACTGGCCGTAGTGGAAGATCGATGCACACAGCACCGCGTCGGCGTGTCCCTCCCGCACGGCCTCGACCAGGTGCTCAAGCCGCCCCGCCCCACCGGACGCGATCACCGGCACGTCCACCGCGTCGGCCACGCGGCGCGTCAGCTCGAGCTCGTAGCCGTCCTCGGTTCCGTCGCGGTCCATGCTGGTCAGCAGGATCTCCCCCGCCCCGCGCTCCACGGCCTCGCGTACCCACTCGACGGCCTCGCGGCCGGTTTCGGTGCGCCCGCCGTCGACCACCACCTCGTACCCATCCCCGCCGGCAAGGCGCCGGGCGTCGACTGCCAGCACTACGCACTGGGAGCCGAAGACCGCCGCCATCGCGCCGATCAACTCCGGGTCACGGACGGCGGCAGAGTTGACCGACACCTTGTCGCAGCCCGCGTCGAGCACCGTCTGCGCGTCCGCAGGCGACCGGATGCCGCCGCCGATCGTGAAAGGGATGAACACCTCGTCGGCCACGCGGCGGGCCAGGTCGGCCGCCGTCTCGCGCCGCTCGCTCGACGCGGTGATGTCCAGGAAGACGATCTCGTCCGCGCCTTCGTCCTGGTAGCGGGCGGCCAGCTCAACCGGGTCGCCCGCGTCGCGGATGCTCACGAAGTTGGTGCCCTTGACCACCCGGCCCTTGTCCACGTCCAGGCAGGGAATGACCCGCTTCAGGGCCACGTCAGGAGGGCCGGGCGTCCAGCTCGGCTTGGGCGTCGGCCACGGTGAAGCGGCCCTCGTACAGCGCCTTGCCCGAGATCACGCCGGTCAGGTTGACCAGGCGCAGGTCGCGCAGCGCGCGCATGTCATCGATCGAGGCGACACCGCCCGACCAGATCAACCGCCCCCGCACGGCCTCGGAGATCTTCTTTACCTCGTCAACGTCGACGCCCTCGAGCATCCCGTCGCGGTCGGCATTGGTGTACACGAAGCGAGAGGCGCCCTGATCCTGCAGCCGGTCGATCAGCTGCTCGGGAAGCATCTGGGTCTCGCGCGTCCAGCCCGAGACCGCGACCCGGCCGCCGCGAACATCCACCCCCACCACCACGCGGTGCGTCCATGTGGCGAGTGCCTCCTCCAAGAAGCTCGCGTCGGTGTAGGCGGCGGTGCCCACCACCACGCGCTCGGCCCCCGCCGCCAGCGCGGAGCGGATCGCTGGGAGCGAGCGCAGGCCGCCGCCGTACTGGACCGGCGTCCCGAGCTCCTTGGCGATCCGCTGGAGGTGATGCAGGTTGGCCGGCTCCCCCTCGCGTGCGCCGTCCAGGTCCACCACGTGCAGGTAACGCGCACCCGCCTGCACGAAGGATCGCGCGGCCTCCAGCGGGTCGTCCGCATAGACCGTCTCGTCGTCGAAGCGCCCCTGGCGGAGGCGAACGGCCCTGCCGTCGCGAATGTCCACCGCCGGGAGCAGGATCATGCCGCGGCGGCCCGCGCGCCCAGGCCGGCGAAGTTGCGAAGCAGGGCCAGGCCGTCGGGCCCCGACTTCTCCGGGTGGAACTGCGCGCCGTAGACGTTGTCGCGCGCGACCACCGAGGCGAAGGTGGCGCCGTACTCGGCGGTGCCGAGCAGGTCTTCCCGGTTCGCGGGCCGGGGCGCGAAGGAGTGCACGTGGTAGAAGGCCGTCGGGTCGTCCAGTCCCTCGATCAGGCCGGCCCGGCGGCGCCAGGAGACCGGGGTCCAGCCGATATGGGGCACCTTGAGCCCGGGCGCATCCAGGCGCTCGACCACTCCGGCCAGCAGGCCCACCCCCTCCGCGCCGCCGAGCTCGGTCGTGCTCTGAAACAGAAGCTGCATGCCCATGCAGATGCCGATGATCGGCACGCCGGCCTCGCGGCGCTCGTGCAGGAGGTCGTCGAAGCCCAGCGAGCGCACGAGCTCCATCGCCTTGGGCATGGCCCCCACGCCGGGGAGCACCACGCCGCCGGCGCGGCGGACCTCGTCGTGGTCGCGGGTGCGGACCGCCCGCGCCCCGACGTGCTCGAAGGCCTTCTCGACCGAGCGCAGGTTGCCCATGCCGTAGTCGAGGATGGCGACCGTGCCGGGTGGCTCGGAGTCCTGCCGCTTGTCCATCACAGGAGCCCCTTGGTGGACGGCACGCCGGACTCCCCGGGGTCGATCGACACGGCGTCGCGTAGCGCGCGAGCGAAGGCCTTGAAGGCGGCCTCGACCATGTGGTGGGTGTTCGTTCCCCGTTCGATCGTGACGTGCACCGTGAGCTTGGCCGAGTTGGCCACCGCGCGCAGGAACTCCTCCAGCAGGTCGGAGTCGAAGTCGGCGACCGCTTCAGCGGGCAGATCGCCGTCGAAGGCCACGAACGCGCGCCCGGACACGTCCAGCGCGCACATGGCCCGCGCCTCGTCCATCGGCACCACGGCGCTGCCGTAGCGGCGGATGCCGGCGCGGTCCCCAAGCGCTTCGTCGAGCGCTCGGCCCAGCACGATGCCCGTGTCCTCCACCGTGTGGTGGGCACCGGTCTGGTGGTCGCCCTCGGCGTTGACCTCCAGGTCCAGCCCGCCGTGGCGGGCCACGGCGTCGAGCATGTGGTCGAAGAAGCCGACGCCCGTCGAGCGCACACCCTCGCCCGAGCCCTCCAGCTCCAGCGACAGCTCAATGTGGGTCTCCCCCGTCGTCCGCGTTATTCGGGCCCCGCGGCTCACGCGCGCCTCTCCATCGACTCGGCGTGCACGGGAAAGCCCTCGGCGCGGGCGATCGCCGCGCCCGCGGGCGCCAGCCGGGCCGCGGAGTCGCCGGGAAAGGCCACACGCGCCATCCGGCGCCGGAAGGTGGCCGCCGACAGAGCCGACTGGAACCGCGCGGCGCCGCCGGTGGGCAGGACGTGGTTGGAGCCGGCCACGTAGTCGCCGAAGGCTGTGGCGCCGGCCGCGCCGATGTAGACCGCGCCGGCGTTTCGCACGTCGCCCGCCAGAGCCTCCGCCTCCTCACCCACCAGCTCCAGATGCTCGGGAGCCATCCGCTCGGCGGCCCGTACGCCCAGCCGGGTCTCAACCACCTTGGTGACCTGCAGCTCGGCGTCGGTGACGCTCGGGCGGTCGGGCGTGAGCCGCTTCACGGCCTCCTCGACGGCGTCCAAGAGCTCCGCGTCTGCTGACACCACCGCTATGAAGCTTTCGGGCCCGTGCTCGGCCTGGGCCAGCAGGTCCAGCGCCACCAGCTCCGGATCGGCGCCCTTCGAGGCCACGACGATCAGCTCGCTGGGACCCGCGATGCCGTCGATGCCGACCGTCCCGTAGACCTGGCGCTTGGCCTCCTGCACGTAGCGGTTCCCCGGACCGGTGATCACGTCGACGGGCTGGATCGACTCGGTGCCGTAGGCCAGCGCGCCGATCGCCTGGGCTCCGCCGATCCGGTACACCTCGGTCACCCCGCAGAGCACGCAGGCGGCCAGGACGACCGGGTGGGCCTGGCCCCGCGGGCCGGGCGGCGCGCACACGACGATCTGGTTCACGCCCGCGGCGCGGGCCGTGGCCGCGCACATCACCACGGTGGAGGGGTACGCGGCCCGGCCCGCGGGCGCGTACACCCCCACCCGGCCAACCGGGATCTCCGCCACCTCCACGTGCTGGCCCTGCGGCAGGTCCACCACCACGGTGTCGCGCAGTTGGGCCTGGACGACCGTGCGGACGTTTGCCATCGCCGTTCGGAGCCCGGCGAGCACGCCTGGCTCCAGCACACCGACTGAGGACTCGAGCTCACGTTCGTCGACCCGCAGCCGGTCGGGGGCCACCTCGGCGTGGTCGAACTGCTCCGTGTAGGCGCGTACGGCCTCGTCGCCGCCGCGGCGGACGTTCTCCAGGATCTCCGCCACCTGCCGCCCCACGCCCGTCCCCGCCTGGGGACGGCTCAGGGAGTCGCGCACGATCCTCACGGCCCCTCCCCCCTTATCTCCCTGACCAGCCGGTCCATCGCCTCGGCCTTGAGCTTGTGCGAGACCGGGTTGGCGATCAGCCGCGCCGTGCACACCGTGACCTGCTCCAGCACCTCGAGGTCGTTCTCGACCAGGGTCCTGCCCGTGGCGGTCAGGTCCACGATGCCGTCGACCAGGCCCGTGAGCGGCGCCAGCTCCACCGACCCCTTGACCTCCACGATCTCGGCCTGCCGACCGGTCTCGGCGAAGTGGGCAGTGGCGATCTTCGGATACTTCGTGGCTACCCGGACCCGTCCCAGGCGGCGCAGCGCCTCCCCCAGCGCGTCGTCGCCGCGGCGGGCGGCCACCACCATCTCGCAGCGCCCGAAGCCCAGGTCCAGCAGCTCGTAGACCTCGCGCTCGGGCTGCTCGAGCAGCACATCCTTGCCGGTGATCCCGATGTCGGCCGCGCCGTGCTCCACGTAGGTCGGCACGTCGCTGGGTCGCATGGTCACGATGCCCGCGGCCTCGAACAGCAGCTTGCGGTCGTTGGCCCTGACCTCGGCGGTGTCGATTCCCAGCCGATCGAGCAGGTCGAGGGTTCCGCCCAGCAGCGCCCCCCGCGGCACGGCGATAGTCAGCCGGGAAGGATCCGGCCCGCTCATCGCAGCCTCTCCTCGGCGGCGCGGGCTATGTGCACGCGCTGCACGTCCAGGCCCACGCCGCAGGCCGGCCGCGGAGTGCCGAAGCTGCCGATGAGATCGTCGTAGCGTCCGCCGCCGCCCAGTGTGAAGCCGACGGCCGGGTCATAGACCTCGAACACCGCACCGGTGTAGTAGCTCAGGTCGCGCACCAACCCCAGGTCGATTATCACCCGATCGGCCACGCCCCGGTCCTCAAGTGCCGCGTAGAGCGTCTGCAGGCCCTCCACTGAGGGCCCGGCCGCCTCGGACGCGCGCTCGAGGACGCCGGGGCCGCCGCGCAGCTCGGGCAGCCGCGTGAGCAGCCGCCGTGCCGAGTCGGGCAATCCCAGCTGAGCCACCCGCATCTCCAGGCCCACCATGTCGCGTGCCGACAGGCGCTCCAGCAGGTCCGCGTGGTCCTCGGCGGGGACCTCCAGGTTGCTCAGCAGGTGGCGGTACAGCGCCCCGTCGCCCAGGCCGATGCGGTGGCGCGCGAGGCCGGCCCGGTCAAGCGCCGCCAAGAGCAGGGCGATCACCTCGGCCTCACCACCGGGTCCCTCCACACCGATCAGCTCGGCGCCGGCCTGCAGGAACTCGCGCTGCTGGCCGCTGCCCCTCCCGACCGAGCGGTAGGCGTGGGCGAAGTAGCACAGGCGCAGGGGGCCTCCCTCGGCTCGGTAGCGCGTAGCGGCCACCCGCGCGATCGGGATCGTCATGTCCGAGCGCAACGCCAACACGTGGCCCTGCTCGTCGAACATGCGGTAGCCGGCCTTCGAGGCGGCTCCATCTCCGGCGCGCAGCACCTCCTCGTACTCCAGCGCCGGGGTCCAGACCTCGCCGTAGCCCGCCGACTCGAAGGTCTGGCGCAGGCCCTCGGTGATCGCGCGCACCTCGCGCATCTCGTCGGGCAGCATGTCGCGGGTGCCCGGTGGGATCGGGTGGATCACGGGGAACCCCCGGATTCTGACGACGAAGAGGGCATCCATGCCCTCTTCGTAGAAGCCGCCGACGAAAAGGGCATCCATGCCCTCTTCGTAGAAGCTCTAGGCCGAGAGTGGCTCGCCATGAGGCGCCACGCCCTGGGCGCCGTCAGGGCGAGGCGTGCGCCCGATGCGCGCACCCAGGCCGCGCAACCGCTCGTCGATGCGCTCGTATCCGCGATCGATCTGGCGTACGTTGCCGATCTCCGACCGGCCCTCGGCGCACAGGGCCGCGATGAGCATGGCCATTCCCGCCCGGATGTCCGGGCTCTCCATGCGCTCGCCGTGAAGCCGGCTCGGGCCGCTCACGACCGCGCGGTGCGGATCGCAGAGCAGGACCCGAGCGCCCATGGACACGAGCTTGTCCACGAAGAACAGCCGGTTCTCGAACATCTTCTCGTGAATCAGCACCATGCCGTCGGACTGGGTGGCCAGAGCCAGCGCGATGCTGGTCAGATCGGCTGGAAAGGCCGGCCAGGGCCCGTCCTCGACCTTGGAGATGTGCTCGCCGTCGTCGTCCTTGACGCGCAATGACTGGTCGCCGGGCACCACCACATCGGACCCCTCGTACTCGACCCGGCAGCCGAGCCGCTCGAAGGCCAGCCGCGTCATCCGAAGGTCGTCACGTACCACGTCCTTGACCCGCAGCTCCCCACCGGTGCACGCGGCCAGGGCGATGAAAGAGGCAATCTCGATGTAATCGGGCCCGATGGAGTAGTCGGCCCCACCCAGGCGGCTCTCGCCGTGCACTACCAGCACGTTGGAGCCGATCCCCTCGATGCGGGCGCCCATCTGCAGCAGCAGGCGGGCCAGATCCTGGACGTGGGGCTCCGAAGCGGCGTTGTGGATCACCGTCGACCCGGGGGTCAGGGCGGCGGCCATCAGCGCGTTCTCAGTGCCCATCACCGATGGCTCGTCCATGAAGAAGTCGCACGCACGCAAGCCGTGGGCGGGAGCGGTGATCCGATACGAGCGACCGCCCTCGACCGTCGCGCCGAGGGCGCGGAAAGCGTCCAGGTGCGGGTCCAGGCGCCGGCGTCCGATCACGTCCCCGCCGGGGGGCGGCATGTGGACGGCGCCGAAGCGGGCCAGCAGCGGGCCGGCGAGCAGGAACGAAGCACGGATCTTCTCGGTCAGGCTCGGGTCCAGCTCCCCGGGCTCGACATCGGCGGCGCACACGGCCACCACGTTTTCCTCGCGCCACTCGGCCGTGGCCCCGAGGCCCCGCAGCAGGTCGACCATGGCCTCGACATCGCGAATGCGTGGAATGTTGCGCAACACGACCTCGTCCTCGGTGAGGAGCGTCGCGGCCAGGACCGGCAGCGCGGCGTTCTTGTTGCCGGCGGGCACGACGGTGCCCGAGAGCGGCTGGCCGCCTTCGATGATGAATTTCTCCATGCGGGAATCGTCCGTCGGGGCCGGGGTCGGGGCAGGCGACGGCTGCGCAAGGGTAGCGGAGGGCATCCTGGCGCCTGAGTTCGTCTCGGTGCGCCAATGCCCTGCCCGGGGAAGCCTCGTGCGGTACTGGGCCGCCGGGTACCCTGCCGCGGTGGCTTCCCCCAGCCGAGACGAGGCCTGGCAGCTCTTCTGCCGGTGGACGGAGTCGGACTCGCTGCGAAAGCACGTGCTCGCGGTCGAGGCCGCGATGGTCGCCTACGCGCGCAGGTACGGGGAGGACGAGGAGCTGTGGGCCGCCACCGGGATCCTCCACGACCTCGACTACGAGAAGCACCCGGATCTGGACACGGGACACCCGCGCGTGGCTCTGCAGCTGTTCGAGGAAAAGGGCTATCCGCCCGAGCTCATCGACGCGGTGGCCGGCCACGCCCCCTACCTCGGCGTGCCGCGCACGACGCGTCTGGCCAAGACGCTGTACGCGGTGGACGAGCTCAGCGGCTTCGTGGCGGCCTGCGCGCTGGTTCGCCCAACCGGCATCGAGGGAATGTCGCCGAAGTCGGTCAAGAAGAAGCTCAAGACGCCCGCCTTCGCGGCCGCGGTGAACCGCGATGAGGTACATGCCTCGGCGCAGGAGCTGGGCGAGGACTTCGACGAGCACCTCCGGACGGTGATCGCGGCCATGGAGGCGCGCCGCGATGAGTTGGGGCTCACGGCGCGGTGAGAGCCTCAGGCACCGGAGCGCCAGCGGCCCCCGGCCACGGCCCAGGCGCGAAGGTGCTCGAGCGAGCAGAAGGCGTCGGGGATCAGGTGCCCGTCCCGGTGGCGAACGAGCAGCAGGGGCGGATTGGCTACGCGGGCTCCGCACTCCGAGCACTCCGGCGGGGAGCGCTCGGCCGGCCGCCGGGCCGGCGCGTCGGCCGGGTCCCAGGGCGCACCTCGTATCACCCATCCGACCACGTGCTCCAACCGGCAGAAGGCCGCGCGCTGACCGTCCTGAGGGCCCGTGAGCCTGAAGCCACCGCTGGCCTCGACCCCGCGTCCACAGCGTGCGCAGCGCTCGGTCGGCGCTCCCGAGCGACCCGGTGCCGTGCTCGGCCCGGCTATCGCTCCCCACCTCCGGTGGGGGGCTGCGCAGCTTCGTCCCGGTCGGGCTGGGCTGCCCCCGCCCCTCGGCCGGCGCTCCCCAGCGCGTTTCGCCGGGCTCGCTCGGTCGCGGCCCCGCCGGCACTGTGGTCATGGCTCCGGCGCCTGTGCACGTACCAGCGGCGCTGGGCGAACAGCATCGACACCCCCGCCAGCAGGATCGCCGCCAGGTTGAGGCCGAGCTGGGCGGCCGCCCCGCCGGCCTCACCCCACTCCCCGAGGGCGACGCCGACACCGATGTTTGCGGCCGCCGGGATGGTGGTCACCGATATCAGCACGCCTATGAGGGCGCCCGACTTCGCGCTCGTCAGCGAGAGCACCCCGGCCGTTCCCGCGATGAACGCGACGAAGACCGAGAAGAAGCCCGGGTCGGAGATGAAGCTGGTCAGGGGGTGGTCGGACGGGTCGAAGCGGCCGGGGATCTGGCCCGACGCCTCTAAGGCGAGGGTGACCCCCGCGGTCACGAGGATCCCGACCGGGAATCCCACGGCCAGCGCGCGCACCGACCTGCGCACCAGGGTCCCGCGGCGCTCGACGAACGCGATGGACAGGGCGGCCAGCGGCCCGAACTCGGGCCCGACGACCATCGCGCCGACGATCAGGATGGGCTGATCGAGCAGGATGCCCACGCTCGCGATCAGCATGGCCAGGACCATGAAGGCCATGAAGCTCAGCGAGAGCTCGGTCATCTCCTCCGTGCGGGCCTCCACCTCCTCCCAGACGACCGCGTCCGACGGCAGCCCGGGCGCGTAGGCGACGGCCCGTTCCGCGGCCTCGGAGATCTCTGAGTCCACGTACTCCAGTGCGATGGACCCGTCCGAGGGTATGTCCAGGCAGCGCAGATCTTCGATGATCGCGCTGGCGTCCTCGCGGGCGACGTCGCACATCAGCACGTCCCCGCGCGGCTTGCGGGCGGCGTCAGGGAAGACGATCACGTTGCACACCGACCCGGAGCCCTCGAGCA
>JBBJOH010000184.1:0-3651 GCA_037720995.1 Thermoleophilaceae bacterium | reverse complement strand
GCCCGCTCAGCTTGTCGATCTCCCCACCCAGCTGAGCGCTCATGAAGTAGAGCGCGCCCAGGTTGGTCGTCACGAGCGCCACCACCGTGGTGATGAAGATCGTGGTGTTCACGTCCACACGCTACCTCCGCCACTCGCTGACCGACCAGTGACGAGCATCCATCCCCTGCCACCCGCGAGCCACGAGGCACAGGAAGCTGTGGACGGGCTGACCGGCGGCGAGATCTGTGGAAGAGCTAGTCGAGGTCGCCCCGGCGGCGGGCCACCGCGACCGCCTCGGTGCGCCCCGCGGCACCGAGCTTGGCGAGCATGTTGGACACGTGCACGCTGACGGTCTTGGCGCTGATGAACAGCAGCTTCGCGATCTCCTTGTTGCTCCGGCCCTGGGCCACCAGACCGAGCACCTCGTGCTCGCGGGCGGTCAGCGCTTCGCCCCGCCGCGAGCCGGTGCGCAACGGGGCGGTGCGATCGACGGTCACTCCGCCGGCGCGCAGCTCACGCAGGAGCGGGTCCGCCCCGAGCCGGCGCGCCTCGGTCATCGCCAGGCGAGCGACCTGATCGGCCTCGGCGGCCTCGCCCCCTGCTCGGAGCACCGCTGCCAACCGGGCGCGGGACCGAGCAGTCTCGAAGGTGTGCGAGTAAGCCTGGAACCTCTCGATGGCCATCCGCCAAGCCGCCACCAGATCGCCCAGGTGCGGTTGTTCCGAGCCGGCCAGCCAGCGCACCCGGGCGTGCTCGGCGTCGACCCGTGCGAGCCAGGCCAGCGCCTCGGGACCCTCGCCCCACACCGACTCCTCGCGGAGCCGGACCGCACGCCGTGCCGCGTCGCGCAGCTCGTCGGCTCGGTCCACCAGGCCGGGTCGGTCCTGGCGTCCGGCCGTCGCGGTGGCCGAGGCGAGGTGACCGAGCACGAGCGCGGAGAGCCTGATCCTGGCTTGGAAGTCCTCGTTGGCCCACATGGTGCCCACGGTGGTCACGACGTCGTCGTACGCCGTGAGCACTGCCGCCAGGTCGCCACGGTCACCGTGCAGGTCGATCGATGCGAAGCCGGAGAACACTGCCACCATGCCCTCGCGTTGAGCATGCGGTGCGAGTGAAGGCAGCAGGTCCAGCGCGGACAGGTCGCCGCGCCCGGCGCTGACCATCAAGGCACTGGCTCGGACCATCGCCTCCGCAAGGTCAGGTGGGGCATCGTGGCTGAGGTCGGCCAGCGCAGCCGCTCCGTCCCAGTCGCCCATGGTGTAAGCCGCCTGGATCCCGAACACCCGAGACTCCAGGCCGTAGGGCGCCCACGGCCGACCGGTCTCGCGCGCCCGGCGCTCGGTGCGGGCGTAGGACCCGCGCGCGGACGCGACGTCCCCGCTCTCGTACTGCAGCGTGCCGAGATTGAACATGCTGCGCAGCTCGGCGGCCAGGTCGCCGGCGGCGCGCGCCTGCCGGGTGGTGTCCTCGAGCATCGCCTGTGAGGCGGCCGTCTCACCGCTGCGCTCGCGCAACCTGGCCAACGTGGTGCGGGCGTCTGCTGCCACGCCGACCAGCCCCAGCGAGTCGGCGAGGTCCAGCGATGCCGTAGCCACCTCGGTGGCTTCGTCGTGGCGGCGCTGCTCAGACAGCGCCCGGGCATGCAGCGCCAGGACCTCGGCTCGCACCGTGTCGTCGGGGTGCTTCTCGAGCAGCTCGAGCGCCTCGGTGGTGACCTTCAGCGCATCGGCTTCGGCATCCGCGACGATCGCGATCGAGGCCGTGACTCGCAGGAGCCGGAGCCGCGCGTGCGGCGACGTGTCGGGCGAGGTGATGAGCAGCTGGTCGCGAGCCAGCGCCAGGGCCCGGTAGGTCTGCCCGGCGGCAAGCGCCGCCTCGCATGCCTTGGCGGTGAGCTCGACCATGTCGACGTCGTCCAGACCGGTGTCGGTCGCGAGCTGCAGGGCCAGCTCGTAGTGACGGGCGGCCTCGTCCGGCCCCGCCACGGCCATCGCCTCGTTCCCCGCAGCGATGCTGGCCCGCGCCGCGGTCGGCAGGTCGTTGGCCGCACGGGCGTGCCGGGCCAGTTCCGCGGCCGTACCGCCCACCCCGCCCTGCTGCAGCGCCTTGGCGTAGGAAGCGTGCAGCCTCACGCGCTCGCCGGGGAGCAGGTCGTCGTAGACGGCCTCTGCGAGCAGCGCGTGGCGGAAGGCATAGCCGTCGCCACCCATGGGGACCAGCACGTTGTGCTCGACCGCCGAGCGCAGCGCGACGTCGAGGGAGCTGACCTGGCCGTCGAGCACACGGTCGAGCAGGAGATGGGGCACCCGGCGCCCGGAGACGGCGGCAGCCCGCACCACGAGTCGGGCATCGTCCTCGAGTTGGTCGAGGCGCACCAGGAGCAGGTCGGACAGGGCCACGGGAAGGGAGTCGGGCCCCAGCTCGGCGGCCTGCACGAGCTCCTCGGTGAAGAAGGCGTTGCCCTCGGCCCGCTCGACGATGCCGCGCACGGCGCGCTCGGGCAACGACTCGGGGTGCAGCGAGACGACCAGGGCGCGGACGTCGTCGTCGGGCAGCCGACCCAGATCGACCCGGCTGACCCCTGGCAGCCGTGACCACTCGGCCGCGGCGGTGCGCAGCGGGTGGCGGCGGTGCAGGTCATCGCTGCGGTAGGAGGCCACGACGGCCACCGGCGAATCATCGAAGCGGCGGGAGAACAAGAAGCTGAGCATGTCGCGAGTCGATCGGTCGGCCCAGTGCACGTCCTCGACCACCAGCAGCAGCGGCGCCGACCGTCCGACCATCTCGAGGGCGGCGTGCACCGCGGCGAACAGGTCGGGACGGTCGAGGCGATCGGTCGCGTCGTCATCGGCTGGTGCGGCCTGTTCCGGCAGCCACCGGCGGGCCGGCATCAGGCGGGCGATTGCCGGCGTGGCCGCGGCGAGGGACCCGGCCAGGGCGGGGGACTCGGTGGCCAGCCGGCCGAACGCCTCGCTGAAGGGAAGATAGGGAAGGGCGCTGTCGCCGAAATCGAGGCAGTGCCCGATGAGCACCCGGTGGCCGGCGTTCTCGGCCCGGGCGCGCAGCTCGCTGAGAAGCCGCGTCTTGCCGACGCCTGCGTCCCCGGAAAGGAGCACCGCGCCCTGGGGGGATGCCCCCGTGTCGCCGCCCCGGCCCGGCAGACCGACGAGGCCCGCCAGCCGGTCGAGCTCAGCGGCTCGGCCGACCAGTGGGCCACGGATGTCGGTGACGTGGGGCACGCCTCCCATCATCCCTGGAACGGAGGACAGTCCGGTGGCTGCGCGTGGCTGCGCGGGACTGTCCGAGCTCACGCAGGACCCAGGCGGCGTAGACATTCACTCGGCGTACCAGTCGATGGCCGGGACGGACGAGCCCCCGGCCGCCCGGCGGTGGAGCCGCCGGCGGCCGCGGGTCTTGCGGTGGGATGCGAAGGACTCGCTGATGCGCTCCCGGCGGTAGTCGTCCTCGACTCCGGGGAAAGGACCGACGATCGAGCTCATGGGAACTCCTCTGGTTTCGTGTCTGGCTGACACGAAGGAATCTGCCGTTCTGAGGAGGGGGCTGACATCGGGACGATGCCCTATTCATCAGCTGGCTCCGGCTTACGACGGCTTAGTCTGTCTCGGCGGGCGAGGGGTCAGAGGCGGCCGGCGTCGATCACGCGGGCGA
>JBBJOH010000183.1:0-3660 GCA_037720995.1 Thermoleophilaceae bacterium | reverse complement strand
ACCTCAAGCGCGAGGACCTGCTGCACACCGGCGCGCACAAGATCAACAACGCGCTGGGTCAGGCGCTGCTGGCGCGGCGGATGGGCAAGCGGCGCGTGATCGCCGAGACGGGCGCCGGCCAGCACGGCGTGGCCACCGCGACAGCATGCGCGCTGCTCGACCTGGACTGCACCGTCTACATGGGCAGCGAGGACATGCGCCGCCAGAAGCCGAACGTGGACCGGATGGGGCTGCTCGGGGCACGCGTGGAGGCCGTGGAGGCCGGGGCGCGCACGCTCAAGGAGGCCGTGAGCGCAGCCATCCGGGACTGGGTGGCCAACGTGGCCGACACCCACTACATCATCGGGTCCGCGGTCGGCCCGGCCCCGTACCCGGCCATGGTGCGCGATCTCCAGCGTACGATCGGGGACGAGATCCGGCAGCAGATCGGGGTGGCCGAGGGCCGGCTACCCGACCGCGTGATCGCCTGCGTAGGTGGCGGCTCCAACGCGATCGGGGCCTTCGTGCCCTTCGTCGGAGACCGCGAGGTGGGCCTGGTGGGAGTCGAGGCCGCGGGGGACGGCCTGGACTCGGGACGGCACTCTGCGCCGCTGACCACGGGGGCTCGGGGCGTGCTCCACGGGGCGCTGGCCGCGGTAATGCAGGACGACGACGGCCAGGTGCTGGAGGCCCACTCGATCTCCGCCGGCCTGGACTATCCGGGCGCCGGTCCCGAGCACGCCTGGCTGCGCGACGAGGGGCGCGTCTCCTACGTGGCGGTGCCCGACGAGAAGGCGCTGGCCGCCTTCCGGCGTCTCTGCGAGCTGGAGGGGATCATCCCCGCGCTGGAGCCCGCGCACGCGCTCGCCTGGCTGATCGACAACCCCGAGGGAGCGCTCGACGTGCTCGTGCTCTCCGGGCGGGGCGACAAGGACCTGGCCGAGGTTCTCTCTCAGTGAACGCGGCCACCGAGACGGGCCTGGCGCGGATCTCGGCGGCCTTCGAGCGACGGAGCGGACGGGCGGCGCTGATGCCGTACCTGATGGGCGGTCACCCGGATCTGGGCGAGTCCAAGGCCTGTTGCGTGGCCGCGGCCGAGGCGGGCGCCGACCTGATCGAGCTGGGAGTGCCCTTCTCCGACCCGCTCGCCGACGGCCCCGTCATCCACGCCGCCGGCACTCGAGCGCTGCAGGCCGGAGTCACGCCCACCCAGGTGCTCGAGGTGTGCGAGGAGGTGGCCCACCGCTTGCCTGTCGTGCTGATGGTCTACGCGAACCTGGTCCTGGCCGGCGGCGCGGAGGCCTACGTGCGCCGGGCCGCCGCGGCGGGGGCCAGCGGGCTGATCGTGCCCGACCTGCCCCATGACGAGGCGGCCGAGCTGCGCGCGGCGTGCGACTCCGAGGGCGTGGCCCTTGTGCCCCTGGTGGCCCCGACCACGCCGCAGGATCGGCTGGAGCGGATCGGTCGCGACGCGCGCGGATTCGTCTACGTGGTGTCGGTCGCCGGGACCACGGGCGAGCGCTCCCACCTCGACGCCCAGCTGCCCGCGGTGGTGGAGCGCACACGCCGTGTCACGGACCTCCCCGTGGCTGTCGGCTTCGGCATCTCGACCGCGGAGCAGGCCGGCTCGGTGGCGGAGCTCGCCGACGGGGTGATCGTGGGCAGCCGGGTGGTGCGTGCGGCCGAGGAGGGGGGAGCGGTCGCTGTGCGCCTCGTTGTGGAGGATCTGGCCGGCGCGTTAGGGTGACTCCATGGCCGACCGGGACAAGGCGCCGTCCAAGCCCCGGCGCTCGGGCCGCGCGAAGGCCATCGAGCAGGTGGCCACGTCGTACTTCGAGGCGGTCGCGGCGCGCGACGCGGACGCGATGGCGGCCCATTGGCACCCCGAGGGTGTCGGTGACCTGGTCCCGATCGGGATCCTGCGCGGCCCCGGCGCCGTGCGGGCGTTCTTCTCCGAGATGTTCACGGCTGTTCCCGACGCCCACTTCGTGGTGCTGAAGATGGCGGTCGACACCGAGGGGGCGGCCGTCCAGTGGCGCTTGCGCGGCACCTTCGAGGGCGGCGCCTTCCAGGGAATCGAGCCCACCGGCCGTACGATCGAGCTCCGCGGCTGCGACTGCCTCGAGGTGGACGGCGACGGAAAGCTGACCCGCAACACCGCCTACTACGATGGGGCGGCCTTCGCGCGGCAGGTCGGCATGCTTCCCGCGCAGGGTGGCGGCGCCGACCGGGCTGTGCGCGCGGGCTTCAACGCGGTCACCCGGCTGCGTTTGGCCGTGACCCAGAGGACCAGAGGAGGATCGAGTTGATCGTGATCGTGGCCTTCACCGTCGGTCTGGTGTTCTGGATCGTGGCGTGGGCGATGTTGGGCATGAAGGCCTTCGACGCCTTCCTGGTCACTGCCTTCATCACCTTCGCCGCCGCCGGCGTCCGCCTCGCCCAGCCGCACGTCGACCGCCTGCGCAAGGGCTCGCCGCCCGGGCCGGGCCGCCAGTAGCTGCAGCACCGGGTGGGGAGACGGGCCCTGTGTGTCGCAGCGACGGCGGCCGTCGCGCTCGCGGTGGTCGGCTGCGGCGAGACGAGTGAGCCCCAGGCTCCGGAGGGGAGCCTCACCGTCTATGTCAGCGCCCCCGCCCACGGCGCCGCGACCCGGGCCGGGCGCGGGGTGCTGGCCGGCGCCCGCCGAGCGCTCCGCGACGCGGGCGGCCGCGCCGGGGAGCGCCGCATCCGGCTGATCGCGCTGACGGCCAACCGGGTGGGAGACGACGATTGGGATCCGGGAACCGTCGAGGCCAACGCCAAGCGCGCCGCCGAGGACCCCCGGTCGGTCGCCTATATCGGCGAGGTGGAAAGGGGAGGGTCGGCCGTCTCGCTCCCGCGGACCAACCAGGCCGATCTGCTTCAGGTCTCCCCGGCGGACGGCCTCACCAGCCTGACCCGCCCGCCCCCCGGGCGCCCGCGCGCTGGGCCCGCGCGCTACTACCCGTCCGAGCGGCGGAGCTTCCTGCGCCTTGTGCCGAGCGATCTCGAGATCTCGCGGACCATGATCGGCCTGGCCCGGGGGGTACCGGGGCGCAGGATCGCCCTGGTCGAGACCGTCGACTTCGCCCAGCGAGAGCTCGGCGGGGTGCTGACCGCCGGACTGCGGCGGGCCGGGACGCCCCCCGTCGCCGGAGTGGCCATGCGCGACGCTCCCGACGCCGTGCCCGGCGCACTGGACGAACTGACCGAGGCGCGTCCCGACGTCGTCCTTGTCGCCGGAGAGCCAGGTCCGGTGACCACCGCGCTGCTGCGGGGCCTGACCCGCCGCCTGCCCTCGGCCAGGCTGGTCGGCTCTCCGGAACTGGTCGCGGAGCGCCTGCCCGCCGCCCCGGACGCCCTGGCCGCCACCGCGCTGCTTCCCGCGACGGCCCAGCCGCAGCGGGGCCGTCGCCTGCTCGCGCGCCTCGGTCCGGCGGTCCCGCCGCAGGCGCTGTACGGCTACGACGCGATGCGGCTGGTCCTGGACGCGGTCGCCTCGGCAGGCACGGATCGGGAGGCGGTCATCCGGTCGGCCCTGCGACCGCGGCGCGCGCGCGGGCTCACGGGCTCGTTTCGCGTGCTGGGTGGGGGCGAGGTCTCGCGCTCGCGGCTCGCGGTGGTCTCGCTGACCGACGGCCGCGTCACGCTCCGCGCGCCCGA
>JBBJOH010000182.1:0-3671 GCA_037720995.1 Thermoleophilaceae bacterium | reverse complement strand
GGCGCCGAGCCCGACCACGAACGACCGGTCGATCTTCAGCACGTCGATCGGGAACTGCTTGAGGTAGGCAAGCGACGAGTAGCCGGTACCGAAGTCGTCCAGCACCACGCGAACGCCGAGCCCCTTGAGCGCGGCAAGCGTGTCCACGGGGGCGCGCACCTCCTCCATCAGCACCCCCTCGGTGATCTCCAGCCCGAGCTGGGCCGGGTCCAGGCCCGTCTCGGCAAGGGCAGCGGCCACCGCCTCGACGAGCCGGCCGTTGGCCACCTGCCGCGGGGAGAGGTTCACGAGCAGCGGCACGGGAGGACGGTCGGGATGGGCCGCTGCCCACCGCGCGCCGTGGCGGCAGGCCGTGCGCAGCGCCCACTCGCCGATGCTCACGATCATCCCCGTGTCCTCGGCGATCGGTATGAAGTCGCCCGGGGCGATGACCCCCAGCTCCGGGTGCTCCCACCGCAGCAGCGCCTCCAGGGCGGCGATCCGGCCACTCGCGAGCGAGATCACGGGCTGGAAGACCAGGCTCAACTCGTCGTTCTCGATCGCGCAACGCAGCGCCTCCTCGATCCGCAGCTGACCGGTGACCGACGCCAGCATGCTCTCGTCGAAGAGCTCCCAGTGTCCCCTGCGATGGCGCTTGGCCCGGTACATCGCGGCGTCGGCCTCTCGCATGAGCATCTCGGCCTGGTCGTGGCGCACGCTGGACACCGCGACCCCGATGCTCGCCGCGACGTGGTGCTCGTTGCCCGCCACCACGAACGGGTCGGCGAAGGTCGCCACCAGGCGCTCGGCCAGCATGACGGCCTCGCGCTCGTCCCTGACCTCCTCGCACAGCACGATGAACTCGTCGCCCCCGAACCGGGTCAGGGTGTCCGAGCCGCGCAGGGCCCCCTCCAGGCGGCCGGCGACGGCCACCAGCACCTGGTCCCCCACGTCGTGGCCGAGCGACTCGTTGATCAGCTTGAACCGATCGAGGTCCAGGAACAGGACGGCCACCTCCGTGCTGCCCCGCTGACCCCGGGCCAGCGCCTGGGTCAGCCGGTCCAGCAGCAGCGCCCGGTTGGCCAGGCCGGTGAGGGGGTCGTGCAGGGAGCGGCGGCGCACCTCCTCCTCGCCGCGCTGGCGCTCGATCGCCGCGGCGAGGATGTTCGAGACCGATTGGAAGAAGCTGGCGTCCTCGGTGGTGAAGGTCCGTTCCTCGAGCACGTGGCCGCCGAGCACGCCGAAGGGCTGGTCGGGACCGGGAATGGAGACGCTGATGCCGCTCTTGACCCCCCGTTCGGTCAGAAAGCGGGGCGGCACGAACCTCGATTCCAGCGTGACGTCCTGCACGAGCACCCGGTCGCCGGCCTTCATCGTGTAGCCCGGCTGGGAGAGCGGGTCCACCGGCACCGTCAGCGTGCCGATCATCTCGGGCTCCCAACCCGAGCCGGCGCGCAGGCGCAGCGCGTCGCCGGCCGGCACGAGCTCCCACACCTGGCAGAAGTCCAGCCCCAGGCTGTCGACGGCGAGCGCCACGGCCCGGTCGAGGAGCTGGACCAGGTCGATCCCCTCCAGGGCCTGCTGGCCGAGGTCGGCCACCACGGCCAGACGGGCCATCTGGGTCTCGACGCGACGGCCCTGCTCCTCGTCAACCCCGGCGGCAGCGGTGTGAACCGGGTTCGACCCGCGTCTCAGACGTTGGTGAGAGCCCACTCCCGGGGGTATCGGCATCGCTGCCGGTCCCTATAGCCTTTCCGGGCCGGCCTACCGCGCCCTCACCGGCCCCAGCTCCGCGATCGCGTTCACGAAGCCCTCGAGCTGCTTGGTGGTCCAGCACTCGAACACGCCGTCGCAGTAGGGCTCGTAGGCGGCCATCACCGAGTCGCCGTAGTTCCAGTACAGCCTGGGCTCGGGGTTCATCCAGAAGGTGCGCCCCGCCCGCTCCGAGAGGTGGGCGAACACGCCCGCGTGGGGCTCGCGCCCGTTGGTGCGGGCGTCGCCCAGCACGATCACGGTGGAGCGCGGGTCGAGGTCGTCGGCGACCAGGTCCAGGAACTCCACCCACACCCGTCCGTAGTCGGTGTAGCCCGACACGTCGGCGACCCCCGCGTCTGAGCCGATCGCCCGCGACACCGCCTCAAAGGTCCGCTCGCGGCCGAACACCTCGCTGACCTCCGACACCCGCTCCACGAACACGAACGAGCGCAGCTTGCGAAACGAGTCGTGCAGCGCGTGCAGCATCGACAGAAAGAACACCGACGCGCTGGTCACGCTGGTGGACACGTCACAGAGCACGAACAGCTCGGGCCGGCGCGGCCGCTTGGGGCGGTAGCGCAGGTCTACCGGCACGCCGCCCGTGGAGAGCGACTGGCGCATGGTGGCCCGCACGTCGACGACCGACGTGCGCGAGCGCCCACGGCTCTGGCGCCCCTGGGTGGCCAGGCGGCGGCGCAGCTGGGCCACCACCCGGTGCACGTCCGCGAGGTCCTGGGCGGCGCCGGTGGGCAGGGCGCGGTCCAGCTCGTTGAGCGGGCGGGCGGGGGGCAACGACCGCGTGCGCTCGATCAGCGCCCGCTCCAGCTCACGGCGCACGTGGCGCTCGAACTCGCGCAGCGCCTCGCGCGGGACGGCCTCGGGGTCCGGGTCCGCCTGCTCTGCGACCTGCTGGGACTCGCCTTTCAGCCCCAGCGTGCGCCGGATGCGCTGCACGTCGACTCCGATCACCCCGGAGCCCTCGCCCTGGCGGCCGAAGGCGGCGATGGCCAGCCGGGCCAGGTCGCGCATCTCGCCGTCCGACGAGTCGGGTGAGGCAAGCGCCGAGCGGATCGCCTCGCGCAGCTCGTCCAGGTCCATCCGCTCGCCGGCGTCGGACGCCGCCCGGGCATCCTCCTCGCGCACGCCGTGCTCCACCGCCTCGCGTTCGGGGGCGCGGAAGAAGAAGCGGTCGAACACGAGCTCGAGCACGCGACGGTCCTCCTGTGACTTGGCGAGCGTGGCCGACAGCGCCTCGCGGAACCGTGTCCGGTCGGTCCACGACACGGCCTCGAGCGCACGGAAGCAGTCGAGCAGCTCCGAGGTCCCCACGGCCATGCCTTCGGCGCGCAGCTCGTCCGCGAGCTCCAACAGCCGCGGGGCCATGCCCGGCGGGCCGGCCGGCCCCCCGGCGCCTCCGTAGAGCCTGGGTTCAGCCGCTCGCCGGGGAACCGATGAGCCCATCGGTGAGCTTCACCCCTACGCGCTCGGCCACCAGATCCATGTCGGTGCGGTGCTTGACGATGATGCTCAACGTGCTCTTGAGCATCTCCGCGTCGATGTCCTCGGCGCCCAGCAGCAACAGCGCACGCGCCCAGTCGATCGACTCGGCGATCGAGGGCGGCTTCTTCAGATCGAGGTTGCGCACCATCTGCACGACCTCCACGAGCTTGCGCGCCATCTGCTCGGACAGGTCGGGCGCGTGCAGACGCACGATCGCCAGCTCGCGCTCCACGTCGGGGTAGTCCAGCCACAGGTACAGGCAGCGGCGCTTGAGCGCCTCGGTCAGCTCGCGCGAGTTGTTGGAGGTCAGCAGCACGACGGGGTGCGAGCGCGCCTCGATGCGACCGAGCTCGGGGATCGAGATCTGAAAGTCCGACAGCAGCTCGAGCAGCATCGCCTCGAACTCCTGGTCGGTCTTGTCGATCTCGTCGATCAGC
>JBBJOH010000181.1:0-3682 GCA_037720995.1 Thermoleophilaceae bacterium | reverse complement strand
CGGCTGACGAACTGCTTGACCGCCTGGAACAGCTGGCCCGGACAGCCGGCGCGGTTGGGGCAGATCGTCCATACCCCGCCCTCGGGCTTGACCGTGGCGGTGTCGCAAGCGGGACAGCGCTCCGGCGGCCGCGGAACCGCGGAGCGGTCCTCGCGCTCCTGCGTCTTGGCGGTCGGCGAGACGACGCGGGGGATGACGTCGCCCGCGCGCGTGACGATCACCTCGTCGCCGTCACGCACGTCCTTGCGGATGATGTCCTCCTCGTTGTGCAGCGTCGCGAGCTTGACCGTGACCCCCGACACCTGCACGGGCCGAAGCTGGGCGAAGGGCACCATGTGGCCTGTCCTCCCCACGTTCCACATGACGTGCTCCAGCACGGTGGTGGCGGTCATCGGGGGGAACTTCCAGGCGATCGCGCCGCGCGGCTCGCGCCCCACCACGCCCAGCCGGCGCTGGAGGTTGAGGTCGTCGACCTTGACCACCACGCCGTCGATCTCGTAGTCCAGCGACTCGCGCCGCTCCTCCCAGCCCCGGCATGCCTTGACCACCGCGTCGAGGTCGTCGTGGCGCTCGATGTCGGCGTTGACCTTGAAGCCGTGCTCGGAGAGCCACTCGAGCGTCTCGTACTGGGTGTCGAAGACGAGGCCCTCGGCCGCGCCGATGGCGTAGCTCCACATGGACAGCGGCCGGCGGGCGGTGAGCTTGGTGTCGAGCTGCCGGATAGAGCCCGCCGCCGTGTTGCGCGGGTTCGCGTAGGTCGGCTCCCCGGCGGCGGCGCGCTGCTCGTTCAGCTCGGTGAACGCGCGCCGCGGGATATAGGCCTCGCCGCGCACCTCGAGCAGCGGCGGGCCGTCCTTCACCCGCAGCGGGATCGCCTTGACCGTTCGCAGGTTCTGCGTCACGTCCTCGCCGATCTCGCCGTCGCCGCGGGTGGCCCCGCGCGTGAGCAGGCCGTCCTCGTAGAGCAGGGAGATGGCCAGCCCGTCCACCTTGGGCTCGGTGACGAAGCGGATCTCGGCCTCCTCCACCCCCTCGCGCTTGAGATAGCGCTCCGAGCGCTCCAGCCACGCCCGCAGCTCCTCCTCGTTGCGGGCGTTGGCCAGCGACAGCATGGGCTGGCGGTGGCGGGCCGGCTGGAAGCGCTCGAGCACCGCGCCGCCCACCCGCTGGGTGGGCGAGTCGGGTGTGCGCAGGTCCGGGTTGTCCTGCTCCAGATCGCGCAGCTCGTTGAGCATCGCGTCGTACTCGATGTCCGAGACCTCGGGGTCATCGAGCACGTAGTAGCGGTGGTTGTGGTGCTCGAGCGCCGCGCGCAGCTCGGCTGAGCGCTCCGCGGGCTTCTTCCCCTCCGTGCTCACACCTCGCGGGCTGCGGGGCGCAGCAGGCCGTCGAGGTCGAATCCGGCCAGCTCGTCGATCCCCGCCTGGTCGGTCAGGTCGAAGTGCAGCGGGGTGACCGCGATCCGCCCCTCGGCCACGGCCGCGAAGTCGGTGCCGGGCTCCTCCTCGTAGCCCGGGCGCTCCCCGTAGATCCGGTAGCGCCTGCGCCCACCCTCCTCCTCGGTCAGCTCCAGGCGATCGCGGTAGATCCGCTTGCCCAGCCGGCAGCCCACCGCCCCAACGGCATCGCCGGCCGGGGCGTTGACGTTGAGCAGGGTGCCCCTCGGCATGGGGACATGCTCGAGCTCCTCGACCATCCGGGCGGTGAAGCGGGCCACCTCCTCGAAGTCGGCGGCCTCCCACTGGTGTCCGTCACGGAAGTCCATCGCGCCGTGACCGGCCTGCTGGGAGACCGCAATGGCGGGGAGGCCCAGCACGATCCCCTCCAGCGCCGCCGCGACCGTGCCCGAGTAGGTGATGTCGTCCCCCAGGTTCGAGCCGTGGTTTATCCCGGAGACGATCAGCTCGGGCTCGGACTCGATCAGCCCGAGGGCGGCGAAGCGGACGCAGTCGACCGGCGTGCCGTCGGTAGCGTGGCCGGTGGAGCCGTCGTCGAGCGCCACCTCCTCCACCCACAGCGGCGAGCGGGTGGTGATGGAGCGGGCCGTTGCGCTGCGGTTGGAGTCGGGCGCGATCACGGCCAGGTCGATGCCGGGCACCCTGAGCAGGGCTCTGCGCATGGCGTGCAATCCAGTGGCGGCTATGCCGTCGTCGTTGGTGAGCAGGACTCGCATCGGCTTCTCCGAGAATAAAGCCCGCGGGGGCCCGGCTTCAGCGCCCCTCGGGGTACCTCACCCGCTCGAGGTACAGGCCGTAGGCGCCAACCGTGTCTCCTGACTCGGTGCGGGGCCGGCCCGAGAGCAGATCGCCGAAGTGGTCGAGGGTATCCCGTCCCTGGGCCACCTTCAGCATCGTGCCGACCAGGGTCCGGACCATGCTGCGCATGAAGGCGTCGGCCTCTATCCAGAAGGCCAGCACGTCTTCTCCCTCCTCGGTCCAGTGCGAAGCGAACACGCGGCGCTCGAAGTGCCGATGGATGGTCTGGGTGGGGGTGAACGCGGTGAAGTCGTGTGTGCCGGGCAGCAGCCCCGCGCAATCGTGCAGGAGCGCCGGGTCGAGCGCGTAGCGCCAGTGCAGGGCGCGGCCGCGCTCCATCACCCGCGCCTCCGGCCCCAGCTGGACGCGATAGCGGTAGGTACGAGAGCAGGCGTCGCGGCGGGCGTCGAACCCCTCGGGCGCCTCCTCCGAGGCCAGCACCCGGACATCGGCGGGCAGCACCCCGTTCAGGGCGCGGGCAGGCGAAGGAGGGCCCGGATGGCTGGCCACCTGCCCCCGGGCGTGCACACCCTTGTCGGTGCGCCCCGCCACCGTCAAGGCTACGCCTTGAACCCTCACTTTCGCAAGCGCGCCCTCGAGCTCCGCCTGGACGGTGCGCCTGCCGGGCTGGGTGGCCCAGCCGGCGAAGCCGGCGCCGTCGTACTCGACCAGCAGCTTGGCGGTCAGCGCTACCCGCGCCTGCGCGCGACGATCAGGAGGTACTCCACGTCGATCGAGAACGGTCCGTCGCCGCCGGCCCAGCGGCGGGCGAGCTCGACCATCTCGTCGCGCATGGCGGCGTAGGCCTCGGGCGGCATGTTGGCCTTGGCGGTGGCCTGGGGCGGCGCGGTCCGCTCCATGAAGTCGACGAACGCTTCGGGCGACTCCGCGCTCCAGGGCAGGGTCCGGCGCTCCATGTCGATCGAGTTGGCCAGCTCGCCGAAGCGCTCGCGCACAGTCTCCTCGACGCCCCATTCCTCGAGCTGCGGGCCCTGCGGTGGCTCCGGGGCGTGATCGCGTCCTATCTGGAACATCTCGCGCGCGGCGGACCCCGGGGTCCACGCCGTCATGCCAACCGTGTTGCCCGGGCGCACCACGCGGAACAGCTCGCGGGAGACAACGTCGGGACGGGGGGCGATCATCGCCCCGAAGACCGAGCCCACGCACTCGAAGCGGTCGCCCTCGAAGGGCAGATCCTCGGCGTCGGCCTCGACCCACTCGATGTCATAGCCCTCGGCCTGCGAACGGGCGCGCCCCTTCTCGACCATCCCGGGGGCGATGTCGGAGGCCACCACGCTCGCGCCCTCCTGTGCACAGGCGAAGGCGAAGTTGCCGTCGCCGGCGGCCACGTCCAGCACCTCCTGACCGGCGGAGACCGCGCACGCGTCGGCCAGAGCCTCCGCCGCCGGGCGGAGCACCTCGGACAG
>JBBJOH010000180.1:0-3687 GCA_037720995.1 Thermoleophilaceae bacterium | reverse complement strand
ATGGGCTTGGAGCCCGAGCTCGGCCTGCGGCCGGTCGAGCACGGCGAGGACCCGGTTCACGTAGCGATGGCCCGTCGCCTGCGGCCCAGCCAGCGGCTCGAAGGAGGGCTCAACGTCGCCGAGTTCGCTCGCGACCTCCGGGAGGCCGCCGGGTCCGCCAAGACACGATCGTGACCGTCCGACGCGCGGACCGTGATTCGGACCGCGGCCCGAGCGACCCGTTCCGTGTACTGGCGACGCTCGACAGACACGGGGTCGACCACGTCGTGATCGGCGGCTGGGCCATGATCGCCCACGGGAGCACCCGAACGACGAACGACATCGATTTCGTGGCCAGTCCCGAGACCGAGAACCTGCAGCGCTTGGAGAGCGCCCTGAAGGACCTGAATGCCGAGCTCTGGGGAGTCGACGCTCACCTGCTCGGCATCGACCTCGACGCGCAGGCCTTCGCCAGCGGTGCGAACTTCACCCTGACCACCGACGCCGGCGGCGTCGATTACTTCAACGAGGTGCCTGGCGGCGTCCCTTACGAGCAGCTACGCGAGCGCGCGCTCCGAACGGAGGTCCGTGGTGTGCCGGTCACGGTCGCGGCCGTTGATGACCTGGTTCGAATGAAGCGAGCCGCCGGACGGCCGCGCGACATTCGGGACCTTGCGCTCCTCACCGAGCTGCAGGCGGGAGAAGGCGATACTTGAGCCGGGGCTGGACAGCTGGCTAGACGCGGCCAGACGATCGCGTGCCCGTATGCCACACTGTCCGACCGGCCGCCTTCTGTGCGGCCGCCTTTACGTATGAAGACGTTCGTAGCCACCCCGGCCAACCGCCAGCGCGACTGGGTGGTGGTCGACGCCTCGGGTCAGACGCTTGGCCGCCTGGCCACCCGGATCGCCGACGTGCTGCGGGGCAAGACCAAGCCCGAGTACACGCCCCACTGCGACGTAGGCGACTTCGTGATCGTCGTCAACGCCAAGCAGATCTCGGTGACCGGCAACAAGCGCCAGGCCAAGCTCTACCACCGCCACACGGGCTACCCGGGCGGCCTGAAGACCCGGACGCTGAACGACATGCTCGAGCGCCGGCCCGAAGAGGTCATCCGCAAGGCCGTGAAGGGCATGCTTCCCCGCAACCGACTGGCTCGCCAGCAGCTGCGCAAGCTCAAGGTCTACGCAGGCCCCGAGCATCCGCACGTGGCGCAACAGCCCACGCAACTGGAGATCGAAACCACCCGATGATCGAAGACGACGAGCGCCCCGAGAGCCCCGACGAGGACGCGGCCGCCCAGGCCGACGCCCCCGCCGCCCCCGAGGCCGAGGCTCCGCCCGAGCCCGAGGCGCCCGAGGCGGCCGCCGAGGGAGCGGGCGATCAGGAGGCTCCGGCCGCAGACGAAGCTCCGGTCGCCGAACAGGCTCCGGTCGCCGAGGAGGCTCCGGTCGCCGAGGAGGCTCCGGTCGCCGAGGAGGCTCCGGTCGCCGAGGAGGCTCCGCCCGCTGAGGAGACTTCAGTCGCCGAGGAGCAGCCTCCGGTAGCCGAGGAAGCCCCGGCCGCCACGGAGACTCCCGCCGCCGAGGACCGCCCGCAGCGCCGCGAGCGCAACCCGCAGCGCTCGGGCGATCAGTCCGACGTGATCCCCGGCGCCCACCTCGAGCCCGATCTCGTGCTCGACGAGGCCGCCACCGCCCGCGAGGCGGACCCCTACGCCGATCCGGACGCCCCCGCCGGCGATCAGGTCGCGACCGAGGCCGAAGAGGCTCCACAGCCGGTCGCCACGACGATCATCGACCTGGCCGCCGACGCCCGCTACCTGGCCACCGGCAAGCGCAAGAGCGCGGTGGCCCGCGTGATCATCAAGCCCGGCACCGGCGTCTACACCATCAACGGCAAGGAGCTGGATGCCTTCTTCCCGCGCCCCACGCTGCAGCGAATCTGCCGCGGTCCGCTCGAGACCGTCGGCCAGGAGGCGCGCCTCGACGTGGTGGCCAAGATCCACGGCGGAGGAGTGTCCGCGCAGGCGGGCGCGCTGCGCCACGGCATCGCTCGCGCGCTGGTCGACGCCGACCCCAACCTTCGTACCGAGCTCAAGCGCCACGGCTTCCTCACGCGCGATCCGCGCGTGAAGGAACGCAAGAAGGCCGGCCTCAAGAAGGCCCGCAAGCGCCCGCAGTTCTCCAAGCGCTGACGACCACTTGGGGGCGCCAAGGGCACGGAGCGCAGCGGGATCGTCGATCCCGAGAGCACCGCGCCAGGCTCTCTTCGGCACCGACGGTGTCCGCGGTGTCGCGGGCGAGTTCCTGACCGCCGAGCTGGCGCTTGCCCTGGGCCGGGCCGCTGCGGCCACGGCGCCGGCCGAGGCGCCCCAGGTGCTGATCGTGCGCGACACGCGCGAATCGGGCGAGATGCTGGAGGCCTCGCTGGCCGCCGGCGTGGCGGCGGGCGGCGGCCACGCCCTGCTCGGCGGCGTGCTGCCGACCCCCGGCGCGGCCCTCGCCGTGCGCCGCCACGGGTTCGACCTGGCCGCGGTGGTGTCCGCCTCGCACAACCCCTACCGCGACAACGGCATCAAGTTCTTCGGGCCCCAAGGCACGAAGGTCTCCGACGAGGTCGAGGCCCGGATCGAGGCGATCGTGTCGGGCGTCCAGCCGGTGGCGGTGACGAACGTGGGCCGGGTGCGCGAGTTGCACGGCGCCCCGGGGGACTACCTGCGCGACCTGGAGCTGCGCTTCCGCGACCTGGACCTCGGCGGCGCCCGCATCCTGCTGGACTGCGCCCACGGGGCCACCTACCGCGTCGCCCCCGAGATCTTCCGCCGCCTCGGCGCCGACGTGGACGCCATCGCGGTGGCGCCCGACGGACGCAACATCAACGACGGCGTGGGCTCCACCCACATCGACGCGCTGGCCGGGCAGGTGGCCGCCGGCCGCTACGACGCCGGCTTCGCCTTCGACGGCGACGGTGACCGCGTGCTGGCCGTGGACCGCCACGGCGGGGTGGTCGACGGCGACGAGCTGCTGGCCCTGGCCGCCCTGCACCTGCGCCGGGCGGGCCGCCTCCCCGGAGACGGGGTGGCCGTGACGGTCATGACCAACTATGGCTTTCACACCGCCATGCGCGAGGCGGGGATCGACGTGGCCGTGACCCCGGTGGGCGACCGTCACGTGCTGGCCGAGTTGCTCGACCGCGGCTGGGGGCTTGGAGGCGAGCAGTCAGGGCACATCATCGACACCGGCTTCGTGCCCTCGGGGGACGGCACGGCGTCGGCGCTGCTGACGCTGGAGGCCCTGGCCGGCTCGGACCTGGCGCAGCGGACCGCGATGCACAAGCTTCCCCAGCGGCTGGTGAACGTCCGCGTGGCCGAGCGCGGCGGCCTGGACGCGGCCACGAGGGTGCACGAGGCGATCGCGGCCGAGTCCGCCGGGCTCGAAGGCCGGGGCCGGGTCCTTGTGCGCGCGAGCGGGACCGAGCCCCTCATCCGGGTGATGGTCGAGGCCCCCGACCAGGCCGAGTGCGACGAGGTGACCGCGCGGCTGGTGGCCGAGGTGAAAGAGGAGCTCGGGAGCTAGCCTCTTTCGCCTCCCATGTGCGGAATCATCGGATACACGGGCTCGCGCCCCTGCCAGGAGATCCTCATGGCCGGGCTGCAGGCCCTCGAGTACCGCGGCTATGACTCCGCCGGGCTGACCCTGCTCCAGG
>JBBJOH010000179.1:0-3705 GCA_037720995.1 Thermoleophilaceae bacterium | reverse complement strand
CGCGCAGCTCCTCGGGCAGCGCCTCCAGATGATGTCCCAGGCAAACCACGCGCAGGTAGGTCTCGGGTTCGGGGGGCGCCACCGGCCACGGCTCCAGCCAGGTCTGCACCCCCTCGAAGCCGGCCCGCTCCAGCCGCTCGGCCGTGATCTCTGCGGAGGCGAAGTTCCAGGGCCCCTCCCAGCCCGCGAGGTAAGGCCGATAGGGGTCGCGCTCCCCGACTTCCCGGGCCACCCGGTGAAAGTCCTCGATGTTGCCCTCGCCTCCGCACTGCGCAACGAGCGGAGCGCCGGGATTCAGCGACTCGTAGAGGCGGGCGAACAGGGCATCGTGGTCGGGCACCCAATGAAAGACGGCGTTGGAGAACGCCGCGTCGGCCGGCTCGTCCACCCGCATGTCCACGAGGTCGGAGGTGACCACCGTAGCCCGCTCGTCCAGCGCCTGCCTGGCCTGCGCCGTCATGGACGGGGCCGCGTCGACGGCGATCACGCGCCCGCGGGGCAGGCGCTCCAGCAGCAGCTTGGTCACGCGTCCGCTGCCACAGCCGGCGTCGATCACCGTCTCGTCGCCGCGCAGCGGCAGGCGCTCGAGCACTGCCCGCGCCCACTCCTCCTGGGGGCTCGAGACCCTGTCGTAGGCCGCCCCGTCCCAGTCCCGGGTGCGCGGGAGCTCGGTCACAACGAGGTGGTGACGGGCCCCAGACGCTCGCGCTCGGCCTCGTAGGCCGCGATCGCGCCGCCGGACTGGAGCGTCACGCCGATGTCGTCGAGGCCGTTGAGCAGCCGCCGTTTGATCTCCTGGTCGATCTCGAAGCTGGCCTCTCCCCCGTCCCAGGTCACCGTCTGAGGCTCGAGGTCCACCGTGGCCTGTCCGGCCGCCATCACGGCCTTGACCTGGGCGTCAGTCAGCGGCACCGGAAGCAGCCCGATCTTGGTGCAGTTGGAGTAGAAGATGTCGGCGAAGCTGGGCGCGATGACCGCCCGGAAGCCGTAGTCCTCGATCGCCCACGGCGCGTGCTCGCGCGAGGAGCCGCAGCCGAAGTTGCGACCGGCCGCGAGGATCGGGTTGACCGGCAGGTCCCACCCCTCGTCGTCCTTCCAGTCATAGAACAGATACTGGCCAAAGCCGGTGCGCTCCACCCGCTTGAGGAACTGCTTGGGGATGATCTGGTCGGTGTCGACGTCGGGGCGGTCGACGACCGAGACGCCGCCTTCGATCCTCGTCACTGCTTCCACGGTCAGCTCCACTCCCGGATGTCGACGAAATGCCCCTCGAGGGCCGCGGCGGCGGCCATCTTCGGGCTGACCAGGTGCGTGCGCCCACCGCGCCCCTGGCGGCCCTCGAAGTTGCGGTTCGAGGTCGAGGCGCAGCGCTCGCCGGGCTGGAGGATGTCGGGGTTCATGCCCAGGCACATGGAGCAGCCGGCGGAGCGCCAGTCAAAGCCGGCCTCCTTGAACACCTCGTCCAGGCCCTCCCGCTCGGCCTCGATGGCCACCTGCTGGGAGCCGGGCACCACCATCGCGCGCAGGCTCGGGGACACCTTGCGGCCCTTGACCACCTCGGCGGCCTCGCGCAGGTCGCCGATCCGCGAGTTGGTGCACGAGCCGATGAACACCGTGTCCAGCTTGATGTCCCGCATGCCCATGCCGGGCTCGAGCGCCATGTACTGCAGCGCGCGCCGATCGCCGTCGCTCAGGGGCTCGGGCACCGACGACGTGACGCCGGTGACCATGGCCGGGTTGGTCCCCCAGGTGACCTGGGGCGACACCTCGCCGGCATCGATCACGTACTCGTCGTCGAAGGAGGCGCCGTCGTCGGTGCGCAGCTCGCGCCACTCGGCCACGGCGGCGTCGAAGTCCTCCGGGGCGCCGGGACGCCCGCGGACCCACTCGAAGGTGGTCTCATCGGGCGCGATCATCCCGGCGCGGCCGCCGGCCTCGATGGTCATGTTGCAGACCGTCAGGCGGCCTTCCATGGTCATCGCCTCGATGGGGGGGCCGGCGTACTCGATCACGTGGCCGACGCCGCCGGCCACTCCTATCCGGCCGATGGTGCCGAGGATCAGGTCCTTGGGCGTCACTCCGTAGCCAAGCTCGCCCTCGTAGAGGATCCGCATCGAGCGCGGCTTGCGCTGCTGGAGGGTCTGGGTGGCCAGGACGTGCTCGACCTCGGAGGTGCCGATGCCGAAGGCCAGCGCCCCGAAGGCCCCGTGGGTGGAGGTGTGCGAGTCGCCGCAGACGATGGTCATGCCGGGCTGGGTCACCCCCAGCTCCGGGCCGATCACGTGCACGATGCCCTGGCGGTCCGAGCCCATGGAGTACACCGGCACGCCGAACTCCGCGCAGTTGCTCTCCAGGGTCTCGACCTGCACGCGGCTCAGGTGGTCGGCGATCTGGGCGGCGATCTTCGACCCGTCGGTGGGCACGTTGTGGTCAGCCGTGGCCAGCGTGCGGTCGGGGCGCCGGACCTTGCGTCCCTCCAGGCGCAGCGACTCGAAGGCCTGCGGGCTGGTGACCTCGTGCACGAGGTGGAGGTCGATGTAGAGCAGATCGTCGGCGACGCCGTGGGCGTCCCAGATCTTGTCGAAGAGACTGCGAGGGCTCGTGGGCATCGGTGTCAGGACCTCCTCAGTCCGGCGGCGACGACCGCCAGGAAGCGGGCGTCCTCGTCATGGGGGTTCTCGAAGTGATGGGGCAGGTCGGCGTCGAAGGTGACGGCGTCGCCGGCGTGCAGGTCGTGGGCCTCGCCGTCGCAGAGCAGGCGCAGCGCGCCGTCGAGCACCACGGTGGTCTCGCGACTGCCGGGCTCGTGCATCGGCGGGTCTCCCGCGCCACCCGTGGCTGTGCCCGGCGCCAGAGTGTGAAAGGCCACCTCGGCACGCTGGCCCGGCAGCGGCGGGGTGACGACCTCATAGGCGTGACCCCGGCGGCCGGTGCCGCCACGCAGGCGCTCGGAGGCCAGGACCACGCTGACCGCCCCGCCCTCGTCGAGGCGCAGGAGCTGCGAGAGGGTGAGCTCCAGCCCGGCGGCGATCCGGGTGGCCACGGCCAGGGTGGGACTCGTCTCGCCACGCTCGACCTGGGAGAGCATCGGCGCCGACACCCCGGTGCGCTCGGCCAGGTCGCGCAGTGACAGGTCCATCGCCTCGCGCAGCGCCTTGACGCGCGCGCCGATCGGCGAGTGCTCGGGTGGAGAGGCGACGGCCACGTGGCGTACGCTATCACGTACAAGCGTATTACCCTACGCGGGTGGCGGCACCCTGAGGGCGAGGTCGAGCTCGAAGCGCCGGTCGGGGTCATCGAGCGAGTCGCCGAACAGCTCGCGCAGCCGGCTCATCCGATACCGGACCGTCTGAGGGTGGACGTGCAGGGACGCCGCCACGCGCTCGGTGCGCCCCTGCTCTCCCAGCCAGGCGGCGAGCGTGCGCCGGAGGCGATCCTGCGAAGCGGCCGTCTCCTGATCGAGGGGCTCGAGCGCGTGGTCGGCGAGCTCGCGGGCCAGGGGCCGGTCGGCCCGCATCAAGAGCTCCAGCCGGTGATCGTCCGCGGCGAGCAGGCCGGGACCCGACGACAGGCCGAGCGTCTCCCGCGCACGCGACGCGCTCCCCGCCGCGGCATTCCACGCGACGGTGGGCCCGAGCGCCGCCGCTCGATCGGCCAGCGCCGCCTGAAGCTCCGCGCGGCGGCCGGGCGCGCCGGCGTCGGGCA
>JBBJOH010000178.1:0-3728 GCA_037720995.1 Thermoleophilaceae bacterium | reverse complement strand
CCGATCGCGCTGCAGATGGCCGCGACGATCCAGAAGCGCAGGATGATCTTGGTCTCCGACCAGGCCATCATCTCGAAGTGGTGGTGGATCGGGGCCATCAGGAACACCCGGCGCCGGAAGCGCTGGAAGGCGAAGACCTGGATCAGAACAGAGAGCGCCTCGATCACGAAGATGCCGCCGATCAGCAGGAGCAGCAGCTCGGTCTTGGTCATCACCGCCAGTCCGGCGATCGCACCGCCCAGCCCGAGCGATCCGGTGTCGCCCATGAACACCGAGGCGGGGAACGAGTTGAACCACAGAAAGCCCACGCAGGCCCCCACCAGGCAGGCGGAGAGCAGGGCCAGGTCGGTCTGCCCGGGACCCGCGGTGATGAAGGTCATGGCCGTGAAAGCCAGCAGCACGATGGCGCAGCATCCCGCGGCCAGGCCATCGAGGCCGTCGGTCAGGTTGACCCCGTTGGTGGCGCCCATCAGCACCAGCAGGATCAGCACCGGATAGAAGTAGCCCAGGTCCACGGAGGCGTCGATCACCCGCAGGCGCAGCGTCTCGGACAGCCCGACGTAGCGGGTGGCCACGAGCCACAGGGCGATGGCGATCAGAGCCTGGACGGCCAGCTTCGTCTTGCCCGAGACACCCAGCGAGCGCTTCTTTCGCACCTTGGCCAGGTCGTCGGCCAGGCCCAGGCCGGCGGTGGCGAGCGCGGTGCCGAACACGGCCAGGCTCACGGCCCGGTAGTCGGTCAGGATCAAAAAGGGCACCGAGACCGCGACGAAGATCACGATGCCGCCCATCGTGGGCGTCCCCGCCTTCTCGTGGTGGCCCTCCGGCCCGTCCTCGCGGATGTGCTGGCCGAACTCCCGCTCGCGCAGCCAGGTGATGAACTCGGGGCCGAGGAACATGCAGATGAGCAGCGAGGCCACGCCCCCGATCAGGATCTCGCCCACTAGCGCTCTTCCTGCCGGGCGCGAATCACTAGCTCAGGACCCGCTCGAGGCCCACCGAGCGGGAGCCCTTGATCAGCACGCGGTCGCCCGGCAGGACGATCTCCGACAGCAGCGCCCCGGCCTCCTCGGGCTCACCGGTCGAGTAGGCCTCCCCGTCGAAGGAGTCGGCGTAGGCGGTGGCCGGCTCGCCCACCGTGATCAGCGCATCGATCCCGAGCTCCGCGGCCTCCTGGCCGATCTCGCGGTGAAAGCGCTCGGAGTCGCCGCCCAGCTCGGCCATGGTCCCGAGCACCGCCACGCGCCGGTCGGCGGGCGTCTCGGCGAGGTGCTTGAGGGCCGCCCGCATCGACATCGGGTTGGCGTTGTAGCAGTCGTTCACGACCGTAACCCCGCCCGCGAGCTCCACCACCTCGCCGCGCATGGAGGAGAAGGCGGGCGCCACCCGCCCGCCCGGCCGCACCCCGATCGACATCGCCGCGGCCACGGCGGCCAGCGTGTTCAGCAGGTTGTGGGGCTCGGCGTAGGACAGCTCCAGCGCCACGGGCTCGCCCCGCGCCTCGATCTCGGCCCGGCCGTCGCGCAGCGACAGCAGGGTCACGTCGCCGCCGGGCCCGAAGGTGATCGTCTCCAGGTCATCGCGCAGGTGGGGGTCGAGCAGCGGCTCGGCGACCGGCACCACGCAGGCGGCGCCCGGCGCCAGGTCCCGGACCAGCTCGGCCTTGGCCGCCGCCACGCGCTCGACCGTGCCCAGCAGCTCCAGGTGCACGGGGCCGACGTTTACGATCACGCCCACATCGGGCTTGGCGATCGCGGTCAGCTCGGCGATCTGGCCCTCGCCGCGCATGGCCATCTCCAGGACCAGGGCCTCGGTATCCGGCGGCGCCGCGAGGATCGTCAGGGGCAGCCCGATCTCCGTGTTGAGGTTCTGGTCGTTGAAGTGGGTGCGCAGGTGGGGGGCGAGCAGGACGCCCAGGATGTCCTTGGTCGAGGTCTTGCCCGTGGACCCGGTCACGCCGATCACCTTGGCCCCGATCTCGTGTCGCCACGCGCGAGCGAGGGACTGGAGGGCAACCAGTGGATCGGCGGCGGCGATCACCACGCCCTGTCCCCGCGCCGCGGCGCGCTCGGCGTGCTCGGGGGCCACCAGCACGCCCCAGGCGCCGGCCTCCAGGGCGTCGACGGCGAAGTCGCCCCCGTCCGCGCGCTCGCCCCGCAGGCCGGCGAACAGGTCGCCGGCCCTGATCTCGCGGGTGTCGATCACCGCCCGCCCAGGCCCTGCGGTGCCCGGGTCGCCGGCCAGAAGCCGACCGCCGGCGCCCTCGGCGACCCAATCGGCGCTGCGATCGATCACGCCCGCGCCCTCAGGGCCTCGCGCGCGACCTGCACGTCGTCGAAGGGCTCCTTGCGCCCGCTCTCGAACTCCTGGCCCTGCTCATGGCCCTTGCCGGCGATCACCACCACGTCGCCCTCCTGCGCGGAGTGCACGACGAGGTCGATCGCCCTGCGGCGGTCGACCTCGCGTTGCGCCCGCGCGCCGGCGCCCGCCATCACCTGGTCGACGATCGAATCGGGGTCCTCGGAGCGGGGGTTGTCGGAGGTGACCACCAGCCGGTCGGCGTTATCAGCCGCGGCGCGCCCCATCAGCGGCCGCTTGGCGCTGTCGCGGTCGCCCCCGGCCCCGAAGACGACATGCAGCTCGCCCCGGCACAGCTCGCGCGCGGCGCGGAGCACGTTCTCGAGCGAGTCCGGCGTGTGGGCGTAGTCGACCAGCACCCCGAAGGGCTGACCCTCCTCCACCGGCTCGAAACGCCCGGCAACGCGCCCGGCCTTCGACAGCGCCTCGACGGCGGGGGCCGCCTCCACCCCCATCAGCCGGGCGGCGGCTAAGGCGGCGAGGACATTGGAGACGTTGAAGAGCCCGGGCAGCCGGGTCGTCATGGCGATCGGCCCATCCGGGGTGTCGACTGTGAACTGGGCCCCGGTCACGTCGAAGCCGATGTCGCGGGCGCGGTAGTCGCCGCCCTCCAGGCCGTAGGTCGTGACGTCCCGGCCGAGCTCCTCGGCCAGCCGGCGGCCGTAGGCGTCGTCGGTGTTCACCACCGCCGGCCCCGGCCGGTCAAACAGCCGCCGCTTGGCCAGGTAGTAGGCCTCCATGTCGTCGTGGAAGTCCAGGTGGTCCTGGGTCAGGTTGGTGAAGACCTTCACCGCGAAGTCGATCCCCTCGGCGCGGCCGAGCGCAAGCGCGTGGGAGGAGACCTCCATCGCACACGACCGATCGCCTCCCTCCAGCATCCGCACGAACGTCGCCTGCAGGTCGATCGCCTCGGGGGTGGTGCGCTCCGCCGTCTCCTGCGCCCCGCCCACAACCTGCTTCACGGTGCCCATGAGCCCGGTCTGCCGGCCGGCGTGCTCCAGCACGTCGCGGACCAGGAAGGCCGTCGTTGTCTTGCCGTTGGTGCCGGTGATGCCACACACGTCGAGCTTCGAAGTCGGATGCCCGTAGAAACGCGCTGCCGCCGGGCCCATCGCGGCGCGGACGTCGCCGACGACGACCTCGGGCACGCCGAGCCCCAGCGGTCGCTGGCAGACCAGCGCCGCGGCGCCGCGCGCCACCGCGTCGGGGGCGAAGTCGTGGCCGTCTGACGTGAAGCCGGGCACGCAGAAGAAGAGCGCCCCCGCCGAAACGCTCCTGCTCGAGTACGCCAGCCCCGTGACCTCGACCTCGGGGGCCCCATTGCCCATCAGGTCTCGAAGGGTCATGGTGGCGGGAAGTCTATGGGTGAC
>JBBJOH010000005.1:0-13799 GCA_037720995.1 Thermoleophilaceae bacterium | reverse complement strand
GCGACCTTCGGGTTATGAGCCCGACGAGCTACCTGACTGCTCCACCCCGCGTCGCGACCTACCAATGTACCAACGCCGGCCTGGGATCGTCAAAGTCCTCCGTCGCCCTTCTCCGTCGCCCTTCTCCGCCGGCCGGCGCGCTCATGCCGCTGAGCTCCCGATAGCTTCTCCGCGGTGACCCAGGAGCGGCGCATCGCGGTGGTGGACCTGGGCACGAACTCCACGCGACTCCTGATAGCCGAGCTGAGCGAGGCCGGCGCGGTGGAGACCTTGGTCCGGCGCAGCGAGGTCACGCGGCTGGGGGACGGGGTCGACGCCAGCGGGCGGCTGTCCGATGCCGCCATCGAGCGTGTGTACGACGTGCTGGCCACCTACCGCGAGCTGGCCGACGAGCACGGAGTCGCCGACTCGATCGCGGTGGCCACCAGCGCCGTGCGCGACGCCGAGAACGGTCCCGAGCTCCAGGACGCGGTGCGCGAGCGCTTCGGCTTCGACATCCGGATCATCAGCGGCGGAGAGGAGGCGCGCTTGACCTTCCTGGGCGCCACCTCGGGCCGCGACGACTCAGCCCCCACGTTGGTGGTGGACATCGGCGGAGGAAGCACCGAGTACGTGATCGGCACGCCGGGCTCGCAGCCGGACTTCCACGTGTCCACCCACCTTGGATCGGTGCGCCAGTCCGAGCGCCACCTCGCCTCCGACCCGCCCGAGCGTCACGAGACCGATGCGCTGCGCGCCGCGGCACGGGACATAATCGCCGAGGGCGTGCCCGCGAAGCGAAGGAGGGAGGTCCGGGCCGGGATCGCCGTGGCCGGCACGGCTACCCAGCTGGCTTCGATCGACCAGGCGCTGGAGCCCTACGAGCCGGCCAGGGTGGAGGGCTACGACCTGATGCTGGACGATTGTGAGCGCATGCTGGCGATGCTCGCCTCGCTGTCGCTGGCCGAACGCAAGCAGGTGGCGGGCATGCATCCCGACCGAGCGGCCACGATCGTCGCCGGTGCCGCCATCCTGATCGAGTCCATGCGCGCCTTCGGACTCGAACACGTGGAGGTCAGCGAGGCGGACATCCTCCACGGCGCCGCGCTGGAAGCCTTGGCACAAGGGGGCGGAGGTTAGGCCCGGGTTAGACGAATTATTGGTTGCCGTTCACCCGAGGGGTGAGCTATCATCGAACGCGCTGGGCCCGGGGTTCCTTCCGGCGTGCCGGAAGGGCCTCCACAACGGCTCGGTACATAGGTCCGGGCGAAGCCGCATCATATCGGCGCCTCCCGCCGTTCGGACCGCAAGGCTCTTTCACGGCATGTACCCCTGCCCGTCCTGATTGAGCCGTCGAGACGGCCCCGGATTCCGGGGTCGTCTCATTTTCTGGGCCGGACGGACTGAGGCCCGCATGAGCGAGCTCCCCTCCCCACGTGCCTACGCCAGGTTCGACTTGCGCGGGTAGGCCACCGACGGATCGGTCAGCACGTTGACCAGCGCCGGCTTGCCGCTGGAGAACGCCCGATCCAGCGCCGGGCGCAGCTCGGCCGGCTCGCGCACCAGCTCGCCGTGGCCGCCCAGGGCCTCGACCACCTGGTCGTACCTGCACTCGGGCTGCAGGTCGGCGGCCACCGAGTAGCCGTAGAGGTACTCCATCGGGTGCTTCTCCAGCCCCCAGATGCCGTTGTTTCCCATCACCGCCACCACCGGCACGTCGTGACGTACGAGGGTGTCGAACTCCATGCCGGAGAAGCCGAAGGCCCCGTCGCCGAGCAGCAGGCAGACCTGACGGCCGGGGTCGGCCACCTTGGCGGCCAGCGCGTAGCCCGGACCGGCGCCCAGGCAGCCGAAGGGCCCCGGGTCCATCCAGCAGCCCGGCTCGTAGGTGTCGATGATGCGCCCGGCGTAGGACACGAAGTCGCCACCGTCGCCGATCACCACCGCGTTGCGGTCGAGCACCGACTTGAGCTCGTGGTACAGGCGCAGCGGGTGCAGCGGAACGCGGTCGTCGGTCAGCTCCTCGTGCTCCGCGGCGCGCCGGTCCTGCTCGAGCCCGCGCAGCGACGCGACCCAGCCGCGGCGGTCGGGCCGGCCGCCTCCGCCGGGTCCGCCGCCGCCGGCTGCCCCCTCGCGCAGCGCATCCAAGCTCGCCGGTATCCCGCCGTAGAGCTCGACGGCGGCCTCACGCGGGGGGCGGCGGTCGGTCCGAGCGGAGTCCAGCACCACGATCTCGGTGTCCTCGCCAAAGGACTGGCCGAAGCCCAGCCGGAAGTCCATCGGCACGCCGACCACCAGCGCCACGTCGGCCTCCTTGAGGCCCTTCCCGCGCGCGCGGGAGAAGAAGAGCTCGTGATCGGCGGGCATGCAGCCCCGGCCCAGCCCGTTCACGAACACCGGCACTTCGGCCTCCTCGGCCAGCGCGCGCAGGGCGTCCTCGCCGTGGGCCCAGTACAGCCCGGTCCCCGCCATGATCACCGGCCGCCGGGCGCCGCGCAGAAGCTCGATGCCCCGCTCGATGCCCTCGGCCGCGGGCAGGGAGCGGTGGTCGACCGCTCGCGCCGGCGAGTCGGCGTCCACGTCGGACTCCATGAACACGTGGTCGAGCGGGAAGTCCACGAAGGCCGGCCCCGAGGGCGGGCCAAGTGCGGCGGCGAAGGCCGCGTCCACCGCGCCCGGGATGTCCGCGGTCGACTCCACGGTGTGGGCAAAGCGGGTGACCGGCGAGACGAAGGGCACGTGGTCGATCTCCTGGAGCGAGCCCTGGCCCCAGCGCATCGCGGGCGCCCGGCCGCCCAACGCCACCACCGGCGAGCCGTTCTGCAACGAGGAGGCCAGGGCGCTCATCGCGTTGGTGACCCCCGGTCCCGCGGTGAGGGCGGCCACGCCCGGCCGGCGGGTGGCCTTGGCCCAGCCCTCCGCGGCGAAGGCGGCGGCCTGCTCGTGGCGGGTGTCGATGATCTCGATGCCCTCCTCGCGACAGCCATCGTAGATGGAGAAGATGTGCCCGCCCGACAGGGTGAAGAGCTTGGACACGCCGTGGGCCACCAGGCGCTTGGCCACCAGCCGGCCGCCGTGAAGGCCGCCGGCCTGGCCGGTCTCCTCGTCGGTCGCCATGCGCCTCAGGCCTTGTGCATCAAGGGGTGGGAGGCCGGCTGCCGGCCGCGTCCTGCGGCGGGGACTTGACCGGCGCGTTGCCCTTGCGCTGGAAGTGGTACTTCTTGCCGCTGTACAGGGAGGGCGGTGCCACGAAGCAGGGCGGGCGCTTGGAGGTGTCGAGCGGTGAGGTGCCGTCCACGGGGTCGGTGAGCTGGCCGCCTTCGGGCTTGCAGTCGAAGCTCTCGGTGGTGCCCAGCGACATCCCCCGCAGCAACCCGTTGGGCTCCAGGTAGGCGTTGCCGCGCTCGTTCTTGGGCCGCTTGCGGATGTTGGTGAACGCCGTGGCCGGGTCGATGATGCCGATCTGGCTCTGCACCCGCTGGCCCCCCGGCTGGGCGTTCACATCGGAGGCGCCGTTGGAGATGAAGCCCGCCACCGTGGCCTGGTGGAAGTTCAGCAGCGACAGGATCGGGTTGAGCTCGGGGAGAAAGACGTGCGCGGACTCGAGCAGGGGCTCCGCCCCCTGCAGCACGCGGGACAGGTCGGGCACACCGGTCCGTGAGGCCCGGATCAGCGGGTTGAGGTCGCGGAAGAGTCCCTCGAGGTCGGGGGCCAGGTCGCCGAGGTCGCGCACCGTGGGTCCGAGGTCGTCGGCCGAGGGCTTGAGCTCGTTGACCAGCGGTCGCGTGCGGCGCGAGAAGCTCTCCAGCCGGGCCAGGGTGGCCTTGGACTCGTCCAGGAAGGTCGGGAACACGTGGATGGTGTCGGCCAGGGCCTCGTCGCGGGAGGCCGTGGCCTTGAAGGTCTCGTTGGAGTTGACCACCAGCTGGCGCAGCGCACCCTGGCGCTGGTTGACCGCCCCGAAGACCACGCCGGTGTTGCGGATCAGACGCTGCACCGCGGTGCTCTGGATGCTCAGCTGCTCGAGGAGCTTCGAGCCGTCGCCGGCAAAGCCCGCGAGGTTGCCGAGGGAGTCGTTGAGGTCCTGGCCCCGCCCGCCCTTGGTCGCCTTCGCCAGCTCGCCCACCCACTCCTGAAACGCCCTGCGGGTGGGCTTGTCGAAGGCGTTGAAGATCTCATCCAGCTCCACCGTCGGCTCGACCTGGCTGTTGGCCAGCTTGCCGCCGTCGGGGAGCATGCCCTTCTTGGGGTTGCCGGGCGCGAGCTGCACGTAGGTCTCGCCCAGCAGCGTCTTCTGACGCAGGATCGCGTGGGTGTCCCTGGGGATCGGCGCGTACTGGTTCTTGATCTCCAGCTCCACCGCGGTACGGGCACCCTGCTTGATCAGCTCCTTCGTCTTGACCTTGCCCACGTTCACCCCGGCCAGCCGCACGTCGGCCTCGGCCACCAGCGTGGCGGCCTCGGGGAAGTCCACCTTCATCCGGTAGGTCTGGGGCTTGAGCGGCACCGAGCCGCCGAAGGACAACCACAGGAACAGCAGGATCCCGACACACGAGGCGGCGAAGGCCACCATCGCTATCAGCCGTCCGACGCTGGGGGTCTCCTTGACCATGGCTAGGCGTTCACCTCCGCGGCGGGCTCGGGGCGCAGAGCGCTCACTTCTGGCACACCCCTGCGGTGCCCAGGGCGTCGATGACTCCGCCCGGGCCGATCAGCGGGCCCGCGAGTGCGGGAGGCAGGCCCTGGCCGCCCAGGGCGGCTTTGAAGATGGTGCAGTTGATCCCGCCCAGCGAGACGCGGCGCAGCGGGCCCGAGGCGTCGGCCGTGCTGAACAGCGAGTTGCCGTTGGTGGACGCCCAGGCCAGCCAGTAGAGGAAGCCCTCCTGGCGGTCTCGGTCCCGTGTGGGGTCGCCGGTCAGGCCCTCGGCGCCGCCGGGGTTGAAGGCGCCGATGTTGAACAGGCGGTTGAGCTTGGCGAAGGAGGTGGTCAGGTCCGGCGACGCCTTGGTCAGGCCCTTCGAGGCGATGCCGAGGTCGCGCGTGTAGGGCTTCGCGATGCGCGCGAAGGGACGGATCTGGTCGCGGATCTCGGGAGTGGCCTCGCGGACCAGCGGCAGCACCGCCTTGTTGGCGGTGTCCAGCTTGCGGATCGGCGGGCGCAGGGCGTTCAGCGCCGGGGTCAGGCGCTGGCCGAAGGTGTCGACCTTGGACAGGGTGCTCCTCGTGGTGTCAAGGGCCCCGGGCAGCTTGGCCACGGTGGCCGAGATCTGGGTGTCCTCGGAGGCCAGCGACTCGAAGACCTCATTGGACGAGCGCACCAGGCGCACGATGTCGCGGTCGTGGGCCCCCAGCTCGGTCGTCAGCAGCCCGTAGCGGTTGATCAGGCGCTTGAGGTTGCGCTTGCGGGTGGCGATCGAGGTGTTCACCCGGGCCAGGTCGCGGTTGACCGGGCCGAGCCGCGCGAAGGTCTCCTGGAGATCTGAGCCGCGCCCCTTCAGGCCCTTGCCAGCCCCGGAGATCAACAGCTTGAGGTAGGAGCGGGTGTCCACGTCTAGAGCGGAGAGGATCTCGTCGGGGTCGATGTCGGGCGCGGTGTTGGTGGAGGGGATGGTGCCGCCCTCCCTCATCGCCTTTCCCTTGCCGGGGTCGACCTCGATGAACATGTCCTTTAGGCCGGTCTTGGAGCGCAGCAGCGCGGTGGCGCTCTGCTTGACGTAGCCCTTGTACCTGGGCTCGAGCTGCATCTCCACGAGGGCCTTGCCGTCCTTGAGCTGGACCTTGCCGATCTGGCCGATCTCCACCCCGGCGGTGCGCACGGTCTGCCCCTGGCCGGGCTGGACGGCCTGGGCGTCGTCGAAGGCGACCTTGACCACGTAGGGCTTGTCCTGGATCAAGGGGAAGCGCAGCCGCTGGTTGGACAGGATGTAGCCACCGACCCCGAGCGCCAGGATGAACAGCGCGAGCATCGCCACGAAGTCGCCGAGGTGCTTGGAGATCGCCTTCTTCACGGCTTGGACTCCTTGGCCAGCTTCTTCTCGGCCTTTCGCAGCTTCTTGCGTGCGTCGGCGCCTTCGGTCTTGTCCCAGGTGCGCAGCAACCTCCCGGCCTTGGCCAGAGCCGCGGCGTTGAACTTGGCCGGCGCGCGCTTGGAGGCGGACGTGCTCGAGCCCCCACCGGTCGGGAACTGGCGGATGCTGCCGCCCGGAGCGTTGAGGTTGGGCGGCTGCTGGGTCTCGCAGGCCACGTCGGGGCGCCGGGGCGGGGGTTGGCTGCCGCCGTCCGAGGGCGCGGCGGGCCGGACCTGGGTGGGAGTCGGCACGGCGCTGGTGCGGAAGTACTGCAGCTGGCCGTCGTTCACGCGGCTCTCGCCCGCCAGGCCCACGAAGCCGCGGTTGGCCTGGCGCAGCGGCATCTGGTTGTCGTTGCCGGGCTCATCGGGGTTGGGCACCCTCGAGTTGGCGAAGGGCACCAGCACCTGGTTGGTGCACGAGGAGAGCCGGCGGACCTGCTCCAGGAGGGGGACGGCGGCGCGGTTGAGGCCGACGAGGTTGGGAATCTGGCGGCGCAGCTCGCGCGCCGTGCCCTTCAGCTCGTCGGGCCCTACGAGCAGACGGGCCTGCCTGATGAACGGCAGCGACTCCTTGAGCGTGGGAGCACTCGAGCGCACGCCCGGCAGGGCTTCGCGCGAGAAGGCGCGCAGGGCGGGCAGGGCCGAGTCAACCGAGGCCAGGGCGGGTGAGCCCACCTTCAGGGTGTCGCGCAACGCCGGGAGCGTGGCCTCGAGCGCGGCGTCCTGGCGCGCGAAGGCACCGGCGGTCGTGTTGAAGTTGGTGACCAGCCCCTTCAGCGCCTTGGAGTCCTCGTTGAGCGCCGCGAAGGTCTTGGCCTGCCCCTTGAGCACGCGCTGCAGGTCCTTGGTGGGCTCCTCGCCGAGCAGCGCGTCGTTGACCTGGGCGGTGGAGCGAAACGCCTTGGGCCCGAAGCGCAGCGCCTCGTTGAAGCCGGTCGCGCCCTGGCCCTCAAGGCCCCTGGAGTACTCGCCCAGGAAGACCTGCAGGTCCTTGCGGGTGTCGCTCTGCAGCGAGGACAGCACGTCGCCGAACTGCACCGGGGAGGCGGTGTGGGTGGTCGGAACCATCGCCCCGCTCTCCAGCGTGGGCGCCGAGGGGGAGCCCGGCTTGATGTCCACGAAGAAGTTGCCCTCCAAGAAGACACGCGGGCGGACCTTCAGCGTGAGGTCCTTGTGGATCGGCAGCGCCGCCTCCTTGAGCTCCATCGTGACGGTGGCTCCGCCACCGTTGCCCTCGACGGCCTCGACCGTCTTGACCTTGCCGATCTCCACCCCCGCGATGCGCACCGGCGAGTTGGGCTTGAGGTTGTTGACCGACTCAAAAGCGGCCTGGAGGCGGAAGGGATGGGCGAACGGGTTGAACTTGGTGAAGCCGATGTAGGTCCCGCCGAGGACCAGGGCGAGCGCGATCAGGCCCGCCAGGACGGGGGACATGCCCCGGTGGCCCGGATGCCTGCGCTTGCGCCTGAGCCTCATCGCAGCTTGTCCACGTCTCGCAGGTTTTCGATGCCGAGCTTGCGCGATACGTAGGTGCCGCCCGAGAGGATCGGGAAGTTGGGGGTCGAGACCGCCGCGTTGCCGCCGCTGGGATCGCCGTTGGGAGCCAGGCCCGGCTTGTAGCGGTTGGGGCCGATCGGGCCGCGGACGTAGCCGTTCTGGCCGACCTGGCAGTCGGCGTTGCCCTGGGCGTCGATCGCGGGCTGGTTGTTCTGGCTGTACTGGCGGTTGAGCGGCATCCCTTCGGCCGTGGCGCCTACGGGGTCCACGCCCGGCGGGGTGTCCACGGGCCGCGAGGCCCGGAGCGAGCCGAGGGAGTTTGCCTGCAGCTGGTTGGGCAGCTTGAGGCCCTGCTGCTGCACCGTGCCGCCGAAGGGGCTGACCTGCGACATGTGCTCGCCCAGCGCGAAGATGAAGTAGTTGAAGTAGTTGCAGACCGTCTGGTAGGGCGCGATGAACTCGATTGCCGGCCTCGCCGTGTTCTGCGTGGTCTCCAGGTCGCGGATGGCCAGCAGCGTGTTGGGGTTCTTGAACAGGTCGTCGAGCTCGCCGAGCGCGCCCGCCAGCCGCTTGTTCAGCGCCACCGTGCGGGGCAGGACGGGGATGCCGACCTTCAACGCCCTGTTGATCGCCGGCAGCGAGCGCGGGAGCTCGTTGACGGCCGGGCGCAGGCGCCGTGAGAGATCGGCGAAGTCGGCCAGAAACGGGCGCTGCACCCGGAAGGAGCGGATGGCCGTGTCGATGGTGGGCGGCGACTTCTCGATCGTCTGCTGCAGGGCCGCCGGGTCGCGGCCGAGGGCCTCGAACGTAGTGGCCATGTTGGCGAACAGATCGCCCTGGATCTTGGCCACCGGCGCCAGCTGGGCGGTGGTGGCCCCCAGCTCGGTGAAGAATCGGCGAAGCCCCGTGTAGGGGTCGCTGAGCGTCTTCATGACCGGCGAGAGGTAGGAGAAGAACGGGTTGAGCGCCTGGATCGAGGTGTTCAGCGAAGCGCCGCGTCCGGAGAAGGCGTCGCCGAAGCCCTCGAGCGCGAGCTGCGAGTTGCGGCGCGTCTTGGCGTCCAGGGTGGAGTACACGTCCTCGAGCTCCAGGCCCTCGCTGGAGGCCTTGAGCGGCAGCGTGTCGCCGGCGGCGAAGTCGCGCTTGGAGCGTCCGGGCGTGAGCTCGACGTACTTCAGTCCCAGCGCCGACCGCGGGCGGATCTTCACGGTCGTGTCGCGCGAGAGCGGCTCGACGACCTTGTCGAGCTTCATCTCCACCTCGGCGATCGCGCGGTCGCCGTCCTTGGTCTTCACCACCTTGGGGGTCAGCCCATCCACCACGCCGACGCGGAAGCCCCCGACGCGGACCTCGTTGCCGGCCACGAGCTTGTTGCCCGTGGGCAGCTGGGCCTTGAGGTCGTAGGTGGGGACGAAGGGCAGCCCGGCGTTGGCGTTGTAGGCGATGAACACCGCCACCACGGCGATCAGGACCGTGACGGCGCCGACCAGCACCGGGCTGGCGACCAGCGACTGGCTGGCGCTGCGGCGGCTCACGGGGCCATGAGGTAGTCGAGGAGCTGCTGCGAGGTGGGCGGCGTTCCGGACTGGCTCTGGGGGCCCTTGCCGCTGAGAAGCCGATCGACCTTGTCGGAGTCGATCTGCCGCTTGGTCTGCTCGGGCAGCTTGGGCAGGCCGTCCACCAGCCTCTTGACCTCGGGCGGCAGCGTGACCTGCGGCTTGGAGACGTCCTTCTGGCCGGCGACCGGCCCGGCGTCGGGCTGGCCCGCCGAGCGCCGCTCGCCGGCCTTTGAGGCGGGCTTGTCGGCCTGCCTGGAGACACTCGCCGCGCGCCCTGCCCGGGTGAAGTCCGGCGTGGTGACGCCGGGCTGGTTGGGGCCCAGGTAGGCGTTGCACTTGTCGAACTTCGCCTTGAGCTCGGGGTTTGACTGCAGCGTGCGGTTCTCCAGCGGACTGCACTCGGTGAGCGTGGCCCCGACCCGCAGCACGTGGCTGACCGAGTCGAAGCTGTTCAGCGCCAGCGTCTGCCAGAAGAAGTAGCTCCAGAAGGACTCGAGGCCGGTGAAGCCGCCGTTGTTGGCCTGGCCCTTGTTGGAGATGTCGTTGGCCGGCGGACCGCCGGCCTTGCCGCGCGGGTCCTCATCGATCGCGCGGCGGCGGTCGTCGAGGGAGGCCAGGAACTGGCGCAGCGGCTTGGCCGTGGCCGGGGCGTTGGCGGCCAGGCGCTTGAGCGCGCGGATCTCCTGGGCGCCGTTGCGAAACGCCTTGGTGCCCCGCACCGAGGTCTTGCCCAGCGACTTGAGCGCCGGGCGCGAGGCGTCGGCGAACGGGCCCAGCCGCCCCAGGAAGGTGTTCAGGCTGGGCGCCGCGCGCTGGGCGTCGGCCAGCAGCGGGATCTGCTCGTCGGTGAGCTGGCCGAGGCGCTGCATGGTGGGGGTCAGCTCGTCGAGGAAGCCGGGCAGCTTGCGGAAGGTCTGGCGCAGCGCCTCACGGCGGGTGGCGGTGATCGAGGCGGTGTCCCCCGCCTCCCGGATGAAGCGGGTGACCTCTCGCTTGCGGGCCTCCAGCTCGGTGACCACCGTGTCGGAGTCCGAGATGAAGTTGGCGATCGTCCGGTTCTGGTCGCCCAGGATCTCGAGCGTCCTGCTGGTCTCGCGCAGGCCTGGATGGGCACGCTTGAGCACCGACTGCAGGTCCTTGGGCCGGCCGGCCAGCCCGGTGCCCAGCTCGTTGATGACCAGTCGCAGCCGCTCCTTGTAGGGGCGGCGCAGGATGTTGTTCACCAGATCCTGGGGGATGGTCGAAGTGGTCTGCTTGACCGGTACGGTCCCCCCGGGCTTGATCGACGGCTTGTCGCGGCTGCCGGACTGGCAGTCCACGTAGTACTCGCCGATCAGCGACTGCGGCTTGATGTTGCAGCTGGCGTCCTTGCGGAGGTCGTCGAAGCCGGGCCGGGTGATCTGGGCCGTGACCTCCGCCTTGGGGGGCTCGGAGCTCGTGGCCCTGAACTTGGTGGTCTTGCCCGCGTTGACGCCGCCCACCCGAAAGTCACCTCCCTCGGTCAGGCCGAAGGCGTTGTCGAACACGATCTTGTAGGTCGTGCCCGCGGGCGTGCTGTCCTTGGTCGCGGTGAGCACGGCGGCGCCCACCACCAGGGCGAGCACGCCGGCGGCCGCGATCAGCCGCCTCACGGGGCGTCCCCCGTCGCGCGCTGGAAGCGGTTGCAGTCCAGCTGGGCGGCCTCTTCGGGACTGGCCACGTTCGAGCCGTCGGAAGCGGCCTCCTCGGCCCCACCCGGGCACCGGCGCAGCTGACCGGTCTTGACCGGGCCTTCGAGGTTCTCCGCGAAGGAGATGTTGGCCCGCGCGTAGGCGCCCAGGGCGTCGAAGCCGCCGCCGGTGGTGGAGAAGTCGTCCAGCCAGCCCAGGAAGTCCTGGGTGTAGGGCCGGGCGTCGGCGATCCGCGGCGCGCCGCCCTTGAAGGCGTCGACGCTCTCGGGAAACGCGCCCCGGCGGCTCTTGCCGCTGCGCTGCTTGGACTCCACCGCCATGTCGGCCAGCGGCGGGACCGAGTTCACGAAGTCGATCAGGTCGTTCCTGGCCCCCTTGCGGCGCACCGTCGCCCGCAGGTCGCGGACCGTGGGCTGGGCGTCCGCCGCGAAGGCGCGCGCCTGGGTCAGGAAGGGCTGCAGCCGGCGCGCGGCCGGGCGCGACGCATCGACCAGCGGATCCACGTCGTCCAGCGCCGTGCGGAGGTTCACGAACGTCGTGTTGGCCCGGCGCATGAAGGGGGGCAGGCGCTGGATGGACTCGGCCAGTGCCGTCTTCTGGTTGCCCAGCGCGCGCGTGGTCTCGTTGAGGTTGCCGATCAGCCCGGCCAGGTCGTCACGCCGCGAGGCCAGCGTGGTCACCAGCGCGGAGGAGTCGACCAGGAAGCGGTCCAGGTTCGGCTGGTCGCGCGTGACCTCCTTGAACAGCCGGCTGGACGTGGCCAGAGCGGGGTTGAGGTACTTGAAGGACTCGTTCGCGTCGCCGCCGGCGCCGCGGAACTGGCGCGCCTGGCCCTTGAAGAAGCCCTGGAGGGACTTGCGGGTCTTGGGGTCGAGCGTGTTGAACAGCTCGTCCAGGTCGACGGCGGTCTCGGTGCGGTCGGTCCCGATCGTCGCCCCGTCGCCCAGGTTGCCGACCTTCTTGTCGGGGTAGTTGAGGTCGACGTAGCGGTTGGCGATCCCCGACTGCGAGAACTGGCGGATCGCGGCGCGCGTGCGCAGGGGCACCGGCGCGAACTTGTCCTCGATCTTGAGCTTGATCTCGGCCTGGCCGTCGGGGCTGATCTCGATCGACTGGACGGATCCGATCGGGGCGCCGCCCGTCTGCACCGGGTTGCCCTTGACAAGCTGGCCCGCGTTGAGGAACTTCGCCGTGAGCACGTAGCCGCCGTCGCCGCGACCGAACAGCACCAGCGTCACCAAGACGACAGCGACGATCACCGCACCGAGTGCGGCTACGCGTCCCACCATGCTCACCGATCGCATCCTCAGGTCTTCCTCCCCGGCCCCAGAGCCCGCCCCATGCAGGAGCTGCCAGCGGACAGCCGCCCGAATCTACCGCCTGGATGGGCCCGCGGCGGCATCGGCAACCGTGGGTTAAAGACTGCTCAACACTTGTCGGAGCGCCCGCAGGCACACCGCGCAGGGCGGATCAGGTCAGCGCGAGGATCAGCAGCACCACGACCACCAGCGCGATCGCCGCCGCCGCGAAGCTCACCGGGCGGTGGCTCAGCCAGAAATCCGGGTCGGCCCGGTCGCGCGTGTAATGGCCTTCCGGCGGCTCCCCCACCCAGTCGTCATCGTCGTCATATCGATCGGCCATCCTGTCCTCCTATGCCCGGGGTGGGAGTCGAACCCACAAGCCCCGAAGGGCTGGGGCTTTTAAGGCCCCTCTGTCTACCATTCCAGCACCCGGGCCCCGGCCGGCAGTCTAGATCTGCGACGGAGCGCAGCCTCAACCGAGATTCTCGGCCGAGTCCCTCTCCCGCAACTCTGCCGTTGCTAGCGTGTCTCACCGGTCAGGGAACGCGCTCTCCCAGGATCTCGCGTGGAAGCTTCCGCTCTCAGACAACAGCCCGCGCTGCCCCATCTCGGGGGCCGGTCGCCTCTTCTTCGGCTCCAGAGCGACGAGAAGCTCGTAGCCATGATCCGACACGGCAACTCGGGCGCGTTCGATGCCCTGGTGCAGCGCTACCAGCCCCGCCTGCTGGCGTTCTGCCGTCACATGCTCTCCTCGCAGGAGGACGCGGAGGACGTGCTGCAGGAGGTGTTCGCGGCCTCCTACAACGCGCTGCTGGCCGACGAGCGGCCGATCAACGCGCGCCCCTGGCTGTATCGGATCGCGCGCAACCGATGCCTGAACCACCTGCGCCGCCCCCGCGCCGCGGGCCAGGACTCGATGGACATCTTCGAGATCGAGAACGGCGCCACCACCGCCGAGACCGTGCACCAGCGCGAGGAGTTCCGCCAGATCGTCGCGGACGTGCAGGAGCTCCCCGAGACCCAGCGCACGGCGCTGCTGCTTCGCGAGATCGACGCCCTCTCCTACGACCAGATAGCGGAGGCGATGGACACCACGGTGCCCAGCGTCAAGTCGCTGCTGGTGCGCGCCCGGGTCGGCCTGGCCGAGGCCTCCGAGGCCCGCCTACTCACTTGTGACGACGTGCGCACGAACCTGGGAGAGGTGGCCGAGGGCCTCAACCGGACCACGGCACCGGTGCGCCGCCACCTGAAAGCGTGTGAGCGCTGCCGTATCTTCCGCGTCGAGCTGCGCAGCACCAGCAAGGCGCTGGCCGCGGTCTTTCCCATCACCCCGCTGATCCTGCTCAAGAAGTTCGGCATCGCCAAGCTGGGGCTTGGCGGAGGCGCCGCCGCAGGTTCGGCCGCCGGATCGGCCGCGGCCGGCGGAGCCGGGCTGGCCGCCGGAGGCGCCGCCACCGCCGCGGGTGGGGCCGCCGGAGGAGCCATCTCTGCGGGCGTCGGCACCCTGGCCTCCAAGGCAGCGGCGGGCATGGCCGCCGCCGTGATCGTCACCGCGGGCGCCGTGGAGGTCAACCACGCCACCCAGCGCCAGCGCGATGCCGCTCCGCCCGCCGCCGTGGCCGCCGCGCCCACGCGGGTGACCCCGCCCGCCCCCAAGGTCCAGCCCGCACCGGCGCCGGCGCCGCGACCCCTCAGGGCCGAGGTGGCCAAGGAGCCGGTCGCG
>JBBJOH010000177.1:0-3764 GCA_037720995.1 Thermoleophilaceae bacterium | reverse complement strand
GCCTCGCGCAGCTCGTCCGCCGCCCTCGTCCAGATGATCTGCTCGCGTCCGGGGCCTACGCCAACGGTGACCACCGGGATCCCGAGCTGCTCCTCGATGAAGGCGATGTAGGCGCGGGCGTTGGCCGGGAGGTCATCCAGCGACCGGGCGCGGGAGATGTCCTCGTCCCAGCCGGGCAGCTCCACCGTCTCGCCGCGCACGTGGTGGAGCACGGACTGGTGGTAGGGGAAGGACGCAAAGCGGGCGCCCTCCGGGCCCGAGTACTCCGTAGCCACCGCCAGCGGGTCGATGCCGGTGAGCACGTCGAGCTTGGTCAGCACCAGCCCCGTCAGGCCGTTTATGCGCACCGCGTAGCGCAGCGCGACCAGGTCCAGCCAGCCGCACCGGCGCGGGCGACCCGTCGTGGTGCCGAACTCGTGGCCGGCCTCGCGCAGGCGGGCGCCCATCTCGTCGTCCAGCTCGGTGGGGAAGGGCCCGGCGCCCACGCGGGTGGAGTACGCCTTGGCGATGCCCCACACCTCGTCGATCGACTTGGGCCCCACGCCGGCGCCGGCGCAGGCCGCGCCGGCCAGCGTGTTGGAGGAGGTGACGAACGGGTAGGTGCCGTGGTCGATGTCCAGCAGCGTCCCCTGGGCGCCTTCGAAGACCACCAGGCGACCCTTGTCCAGTGCCTCCCAGGCCAGCGGTGGCGTGTCGGCGATGTAGGGGGCCAGACGGTCGCCGTAGGCGCGGTGGTCCTCGGTCATCTGGTGCAGGTCCAGGCTGGGGTCCTTTACGAAATCTCGCAGCAGCGGGGCCTTGGGCTCCATCGCGGCGGCGATCTTCTGGCGCAGGATCTTCTCGTCCAGGAGATCCTGAACCCGAATGCCCAGGCGCGAGGCCTTGTCGGCGTAGGCGGGGCCGATCCCGCGCTTGGTGGTGCCGATCTCGCGCTTTCCCAGCCGGGCCTCGCCCGCCTGGTCGAGCAGGAGGTGGTAGGGCATGATCAGGTGGGCGTTGGCCGACACGCGCAGCCCGCTGAGGTCCACGCCGCCCCTGCGCAGGCCGTCGATCTCCGAGATCAGCACGCGCGGGTCCACCACCACGCCGTTGCCGATCACGCACTGCTTGCCGGGGTGGAGGATGCCCGACGGGATCAGGTGGAACTTGAAGGTCTCGCCGTCGCGCACGATCGTGTGGCCGGCGTTGTTGCCGCCCTGGAAGCGGATGACCGCATCTGCCTGCTCGGCGAGCAGGTCGACGACCTTGCCCTTGCCCTCATCGCCCCACTGGGCGCCGACTATGACCAGGCCTGGCATGCGACTGTCGAGTCTAGGCGTAGGAGCGCAGCCGATCGCGGCGCGCGCGGCTCACGGCCCGGAGGTGCGCAGGTCCTGGCCCATCACCGGGAGCGGCCCGCCGCAGATCTCGGCCAGCCGGGAGACCGTGCGCGCCCCGACCTGCTCGCGCAGCTGGTCGAGGTCGAGGATGTTGCTGGTGACGACGATCGAGCGCTCGTCCTGCCAGCGCTCGTTCACGATCGAATAGAGCTGCTCCAGGACCCAATCGGTGCGCTTCTCCGCACCCAGGTCGTCCAGGTGCAGCAGGTCGACCGAGCACAGCCTGCGGAACAGGCTCATGTAGGAGGCGCCGGTATCGCGTTCGTAGGTGTCCTTGATCTCCGCCAGCAGCCGGGTGACCGGGTAGATGGCCACGGAGCGCCCGCTTCGCTCCGCGGCCTGGGATACCAGCATGGCCAGCGACGTCTTGCCCGTGCCGACGTCGCCGGCGAACCAAAGCCCGCGGCCGGCGTCCACGTTGACCCCGACCTGCTCGACGAAGGTGCGGACGGGCCGCAGGATGAACGGGTCGATGTCGCACACCGGGCGGCGGTCGAACGAGACCCCGCGGAAGCGCTTGGGGATCCCGGTGCCCATGCCCCTGCTCCGGGCGCGGCCGATCATCCGCTCGCGACAGCCGCAGGGCTCGGTGGTGTCGTCCGCGCGCAGGATCCATCCGCTGCCGTCGCAGACGCCCAGCGGGCATGTGGCGGCGCGGCCGTCGCCGGACTCCTCCGGGCCGGGGACCGAGCGCAGCACGTCAGCCTCCGCCTGTGCGCCGCGATGGGGTATAGGCCTCGGCGGCGCCCGGGGCGGCCTCGGCGGCCATGCTCGCGAACTTGGGGTAGCGGTTGAGGAAGGTCAGCTCGACCTGGCCGACGGGGCCGTTGCGGTGCTTGCCGATGATCACCTCGGCGACCCCCGGCTTCTCGGTGGTCTCGGGGTTGTAGTACTCGTCGCGGTAGACGAACATCACCAGGTCGGCGTCCTGCTCGATGTTGCCCGACTCACGCAGGTCGGCCATCATCGGTCGCTTGTCGGGGCGCGCCTCGACCGCGCGCGAGAGCTGGGAGATGGCGATCACCGGCACGTTCAGCTCCCGGGCCAGGATCTTCAGGCCACGGGAGATCTTGCCCACCTGCTCCACGCGGCCGTCACGGGGATCCTCGGGCCGCATCAGCTGGAGGTAGTCGATGATCAGCAGCCCGAGTGGGTGGCGCTGATGCAGCCGCCGCGCCTTGGCTCGCAGCTCCAGGACCCCGAGGTCGGAGGAGTCGTCCACGAACAACGGCGCCTGGGTCAGCTTCTCGGTGGCCTTGAGCACCTTGGGCCACTGCTCGGGCTTGACGCGCCCCTTGCGCAGCGACTCCCCGTTGAGCTTGGCCCGCGAGGCGATGAAGCGCTGGGCCAGCTCGCCCTCGGACATCTCCAGCGAGAAGAGCGCGACGGCCTTTCCGTGGTCGACCGCAGCGTTCTCGGCGATGTTGGTGGCCAGCGCCGACTTGCCCATCGCGGGCCGGGCAGCCAGCACGATCAGGTTGCCCGGCTGGAAGCCGCCGGTGATCTCGTCGAGGTCGCGGTAGCCCGACGGGGTGCCGGTGAGCGACTGGCCCTCCTTGGACAGGCGCTCGAGCTTGTCCAGCTCCTCGTGCAGCACGTCCTCGATCGAGCGCAGCTGGCTGGACTCCTCGTTGTGGCCCGCGCGAAAGACCGACTGCTCGGCCTGCTCGACCAGCTCCCGCGGATCGCCGGCGTGGGTCATCACCTTCTGCTGGATCTCGTGCGCGGCGGCCAGCAGGCGGCGCAGGATCGAATGGTCGCGGACGATCTTGGCGTAGTCCTCGACGGCATGGACCGAGGGCACGAGCGTGGGCAGCGCGTGGATGTAGGACTGGCCGCCCGCCTCCTCGAGCTGGCTCTGGCGCCGCAGGTCGTCACAGATGGTGATGGCGTCGATCGCCTCGGGCTCCGCCTTCTGCTTGAGGCGGATCATCGACTTGAAGATCAGCTGGTGACGCGGCCGGTAGAAGTCGTCGGCGTCGAGGTGCAGCTCGACCATGATCTTGTCCAGCGCCTGCTCGGCCATGAGCACGGTGCCGAGCACCGCAACCTCGGCCTCCTCGTTCTGGGGCGGGAGCCCGGCGGCCTGCTGGGGGGCGGCGGTCGCCATCAGCCGCTCGTCCCTCGCGCGGCCGGCCGAGTAGCGCTCGGTTGCGAAAGCCAAGCTCGTCGCAGGGAGGATGCCCAAGGTGGGTTACGGCGGAAGAAGCAAGTCAGGCAAGGACGCAGGGAGCGAAGCCCAAGGTGGGTTACCGCGGAAGAAGCAAGCTGAGCAAGGACGCAGGTTCCGACGTGTGCTTCGCACACGAGGAGCCGAGGACGCCGCTCAGCGCCGCTTATTCCGCGGTAACGATTGTCTTGATGGAGGCGGTGACGCCATCCGCC
>JBBJOH010000176.1:0-3787 GCA_037720995.1 Thermoleophilaceae bacterium | reverse complement strand
TCCACCACGATCGTGCGCAGGCGCAGGTGGTTGGAGAGCAGGTTGCCGACCACGAAGGAGGAGGTGGTCTTGCCCACCCCGCCCTTGGGGCTGATCATGGCCACGGTGTTTGCCCGGGTCACGCCCGGCACCGCGCGGATCCGGCCCTCGACGTCGGCCTCCTCGCGCTCGCCCCTGCTCACCATCAGCCCCTGCCAGCGCGAGCGCAGGCGTGAGGGAAGGCGCTGGGACATCTCGCGGCCGTCGACCACCGGCCCCGGGTAGACGTCCCGGCGCTTGATCGGCCGTTGTTGTCCGGGCGGCCGTTGTCCGGGGCGGCTGCTCACGAGCGGGTCAGGTTACCGCCCCAGCGAGAGCGCCTGTCCGCCCAGCACTTCGAGCTCGACCTCGCTGAGCAGGCGGTTGACCTCGCGCGGATCGAGCACCCCGGCGCCGAAGTGCTGGGTGCTCTCGGCGCCGCAGGCGACGGCGAAGCGCAGGCACTCGTGGGCGGGACGATCGTCGTAGCGGGCGGCCACCCAGCCGGCCAAAAAGGCGTCGCCCGAGCCCACCGAGGAGACCGGCTCCAGCGGGTCCAGCGTGGCGCGGCACAGCTGGCGCGGGCGGGTGGCGTCGCTGTCGGTGCCCAGCAGGGCCAGGCAGCCGTCGGGCATGGTCATGATCGCCTCGCGCGCGCCGATCCCCACGATCTCCTTGACGGCGGTCGCGCGGTCGTCGGCGTCGGCGAACTCGTGGCCGACGAGCTCCTCGGCCTCCAGCTCGTTGGGGGTGACGACATCGGGGCCGGCGCGGGTGGCCAGGCGCATGGCCTCGCCCTCGGCGTCGACGATGCTGATGACCCCCAGCCGGCGCAGCTCGGGCACCAGGCGCGCGTAGGTGCCCTCGTCGACCCCGCCGGGCAGGCTGCCGGAGAAGATGCACAGCGCCGCGCCCTGGGCCAGGTAGAGCAGCTTGTCCACGAACAGCTCGAGCTCGGCCTCCGCCACGGCAGGCCCGCGCTCGTTGATCTCGGTCTGCTCGCCCGAGGTGGGGTCCACCACGGCTGTGGACATCCGCGACTCCTCGCGGATGCGCACGAAGTCGTTGAGGATGTGCTCGTCGGTGAGCTGCTCGATGATGCGCGTGCCGGTGTGCCCGCCGGCGGTCCCCGTGGCGATCACGGGCTGGCCCAGCGCCTTGAGGGCCCGAGCCACGTTCACGCCCTTGCCGCCGGCCATCGAGGTCTGCTCCACCGCGCGGTGGCGGCGCCCGAGCCGGAAGTTCGGCACGGCCAGGGTCTTGTCTATCGCGGCGTTGAGTGTGACGGTGATGATCATTCGGATGCCCCCTCGGCGTGCGCGCGAGCCCGGCTCTGGGCCCTACGGCGCTCGGCCTGCTTGCGCTCACGCCTGCGCGAACGGGTGCGTGTGACAACAAGCACTATGGCGCACACGCCCAACAGCGTCAGCAACACGGTCAGCACGGGCCCCAGCTCGTGGGCGACGATCCGCACCGGACCCGCTCCCGGCACCGCCGCCACCGTGACCAAGGGGACCCGCTCGACCACCTTGCCGTGGCGCAGGACGGCGATCGTTCCCACCCGCTTGCCGGCCGGCGTCTCGCCCAGCCGCCCGGGGGCGTCGATCCGGGTGCGCGCCTTCTCCCCGCGCTCGAACAGGACCAGGCGGTCGCGCGCGGGGGCGAGCCTGGCCCGCTCATCGCGGTACTCGACCTTGGCCGAGGCCACCGGGACATCGGCGTCCAGCACCTTGCGGCGCTTAAAGCGCGACAGGCCGTACTGCAACAGGGCGAGCGAGTCGGCGTTGCGGGCGGACTCGCCCGGCTCGCCCATCACCACGCTGACCACCTTGGCCCCCGCCGCGTTGCGCGCGGCGCCCACCAGCACGTAGCCGGCCCCGCGCGTGTGGCCGGTCTTTACCCCCTTGACGTAGGGATAGCGGCCCACCAGGTCGTTGCGGTTGCTCACCACTCGCCGGCGCGAGCCGGTCTCCAGGATGGCCGTCGGGCGGCCGACCACCGCGGCGAAGCGCGGCTTGGCCATCAGCCGGCGCGCGAGCGCGGCGAGGTCGCGAGCCGAGGTGTGTGTGGAGGAGTCGTCCAGGCCGATCGGGTTGCCGTAGGAGGTGTCGGTGAGGCCGAGCGCCCGGGCGCGGGCGTTCATGGCCGAGACGAACGCCTGACGCGATCCGGCGATCCCCTCGGCCAGCGTCACGGCGGCGTCGTTGGCGCTCTCCAGCATCAAGCCCTCGAACAGGTCCGACACCCGCATGCGCTCGCCGGGGCGCAGGTCGATCTTCGACTCCACCGCGGCCGGCCGGTAGTCCGAGGCGGTGAGGACCTGGCCGGGGCGGGTGCGCTCGAGGGTGAGCAGCGCCGTCATCAGCTTGGTGGTGCTGGCCATCGGCCGCCGCTCGCGGGGACTCTTGGCCACGATCACCGAGCCGTCGCTGGAGTCGATCAGGATCGCGCTCGCCGCCCGGGAGAGGTCCGGCCTCTGCTTGGGGGCGGCGAGGGCCTCCGAGGCGGGCGCCGTCGCCAGCGCGGCGAGGACCGCTGGCACGGCGCAGAACGCGCGCAGGGTCACTCGCGCAGCTTGATCTTCTGACCGGATACCAGCGCCTGGGAGTCCAGCTCAGGATTCAGCTCCTGCAGCTTCTCGACCGGCACGCTGGTCTTCTCCGCGATCGAGCCCAGGCTGTCCCCGGTCTCGATCGTGTAGGTGGCCGGCTGCTTGGGCTTTGGCTTGGGCGCCTTGGCCGGGTCCAGCTTCTTGGAGGCGGCGGTCTTGGTCTCGGCGTCCTCGGGGGGCGTCTGGTCCTCGTTTCCGCCGAAGAGTCCGGCAGCCACGATGATCAGGAACACGAGCGTGACCAGGGCCAGCGCCGCGGGAGGTAGCAGGCGAAGCGGGCTGGGTGGTGACTGGTCGGCCATGGCGGTGTGCGCTCAAGGAGCGAGCTGCTGGGCCTCAGAGTAGTTCGCCGGAGGCGACTCTTGGGCGGTTGGTCGTTGTCGCCCTCTCAGAGGTCCCAGGTGGCCGACCGCAGCTCCCGCGCGGCCGACTGGGCGGCGAGGGCGGGATCTCCACCCCGCTGCGCGTACGCGTCGACGATCGAGCGCGAGGCCGCGACCAGGCCCGCCGCCGGGTGGGGCGAGAATGCGGCAGCGAGCTCGGCCGGGTCGCCGCCCTGGGCCCCCACGCCCGGCAGCAGGAAGATCGCCCGGGGCATCAGCTCGCGCAGGCGGGCGAGGCGCTCGGGGCGCGTGGCGCCGGTGACGGCGCCCACCAGCGACAGCCCGCACCCGCCGACGTGGCTCGCGCCCAGCGAGTCGACCAGCGAGGCCGCGTGCTCATGCACCGGCCGGCCGCCGGCCTGGAGGTCCTGCAGGTCCGCGGCGCCGGGGTTGGAGGTGCTCACCAGCACGAAGCAGCCGGCGCCCGCGGCGGCGGCGGCGTTCACCAGCGGCTCCAGCGAGTCGCGCCCCAGCAGCGGGTTGGCGGTGAAGGCGTCGGCGCCCAGGCCCGGCACGGGACCGTAGGGCCCCGGCGTGGCGCCCACCAGCGCCTGGGCGTAGGCCGAGGCGGTCACGGGGACGTCGCCGCGCTTGGCGTCGGCCAGGAGCAGCAGGCCGTGCTCGTGGGCCGCGTCGCGGGTGGCGGCCAGCGCCGCCCACCCGGGGGTCCCCAGCCGCTCGAAGCAGGCCAGCTGGGCCTTGACGGCCACGCACTGGGGCCCGGCGGCCTCGATCGCCAGGCGGCAGTGGCGGGTTACCGCCTCGGCAGTGGCCG
>JBBJOH010000175.1:0-3794 GCA_037720995.1 Thermoleophilaceae bacterium | reverse complement strand
CCCAGCAGCTCGCCGTAGAGGAACGGCTTGACCACGAAGTCATCCGCGCCGCGCGCGAATCCGCGGACGCGGTCGGCCTCCCCGCTGTGGCCGGTGATGACGATCACCGGAACGTCGGGGTCGATCCGCGAGGCCATGCCGTCGGCGGCCCGGACGCGGTCGAGCAGGTCCAGGCCGTTGCCCTCCTCCAGCCCCAGGTCCAGCAGGACGAGCGACGGATGGCGTACCTCGATCTGGCGCACGCCCTCGGCCGCACCGGTGGCGCTGGCCACCGCGAAGCCGTCGGCGGCCAGGTTCTCGGCGAGGAAGTTGCGAGTGGCGTCGTCGTCTTCGACGATCAGCAGTGACTGCTTCATACCCTCCTGAAGGCATCAGCGGGCCCGATTCGCCCCCCTCGTGCAAATCCTGTTGCAAACCGTCCGGGCCGGAAGGGATCGAGGCTAGGATCGCGACGCGCTCGGGTCCGGAGTACTCCGGCACCGAGCCGCATCATTTATGGACGGGACAAAACGCGGAAACTACGAGTCGGGCGCCGACTACGTCCTCGAGTACGGGGAGCTTCGCTTCACCTTCAACGAGCGGGACTTCACCGAGCGGGTGGAGCAGGCGGCCACCAAGCTCGGGTTCGTGGACGCAGAGCTCGAGGACGACGAGCGCGAGGATCTGGTGAACCTGGCCGTGAACGGCGAGGTCACCGATCCCCACTCCTCACTCGGTGAGCACGTGATGGAGCGCTGGGGCGACCTGCACGGCCGCTCCGAGCGCTCCCTGGTCCACTGGCTGCGGCGGCTGGTATTCCGCGGCGCGTGGCTGGACCAGCGCGTGATGGAGGGCGAGCTGGAGATCGTCTTCTGCGAGGAATCGCACTCCTTCGGGTACGCCCAGCCCGAGCGCGGCGGCGAGCTGATCGAGCTCTCCCCCGAGCCCTCCTGGCAAAGCGTCGACTACCGCCCCTGAGACGCCTCTTCCCCTCCACTCGTGCGCCGGGCGGGCACCGTCCGCAGCAGCTCGACCACGCGGTCCGGGTCGTCGGTGACCTCCAGCATGTCCACGTCGGATGCCGAGATCTTGCCCTCGGCCCGGACGGGATCGCGCAGCCAGTCGATCAGGCCGCTCCAGTAGGAGCTGCCGAACAGCACGATCGGAAACCACCGGACCTTTCCGGTCTGGCGCAGCGTGGCGGCCTCGAACAGCTCGTCGAGCGTCCCGAACCCACCCGGGAAGACCACGAACGCGCTCGCGTAGCGGACGAACATGATCTTGCGGGTGAAGAAGTAATGGAACTGCAGCGGAAGGTCCACCCACTCGTTCATGCCCTGCTCGTGGGGGAGGTCGATGCCCAGCCCCACCGAGCGGGCGCCGCAGTCGCGGGCGCCGCGGTTGGCGGCCTCCATGATGCCCGGACCCCCGCCGGTGATGATCGCGTAGCCCTCCCCGCCGAGCCGCCGGGCCATGGCGCGGGCCTGCTCGTACTGGGGCTCGGCGGATGGCGTCCGGGCCGAGCCGAAGACCGAGACGGCGGGCCCCAGGCCGCTGAGCGTCTCGAACCCGTGCTCGAGCTCGCCGCGCATCCGCTCCACGCGAGCGGCGTCGTCGAGCAGGCTCGAGATCTCGCCGACCTCGGCCTCGAGCAGCTCCTCGTCGGGGGTCTGGGGGTCACGCCTGGCGCGCGACACCTGTGCGCCTCAGGCGAACAGGTCCGCGCGCAGAGTGCCCGACCGGGAAGCGGACACCTGGGGCGAGCCATCCTCGGCCGGCGCGTCGAGCACGACACGCGCCGACGCCTGGCGCTGAGGCTCCCAGGCCATGCCGGTGGCGGCGATCACCGTCAGCGAGCCGCCCTCCTCCAGCTTGCGCGCGGCGCCGAACAGCCGCCGGGCGGCGCCGCCGGGCAGCGACTCGAGCGAGTCGATCACCACCACGGAGTCTCCGCCGCGCTCGGCCGCGCGCTTGGCCTGCTCCACGGCCAGCTCCGCGGCCTGGGCCTGGGCGTCGCCCGAGCCGGCAAACGAGTCGCCGGTCACCGGCACGCCGGACTCGCGGCGCCAGTCGGTGACCTCCTCGGGACGCGCCCCAACCAGCACCACGCAGACCTGGAGATCGCCTCCGGCCGTGGTCAGGGACTCCACGATCGCGCGCAGCAGGCGGGTGGCGCCGGCCCCCGGGCCGCCGGCCACCGCCACGCGCGAGCCCTTGCCGATCGGCACCGAGCCCAGCGAGTCGGGAACCGGGAGGCGCTCGGTGGCGTGCACCGCGGTCAGGTCGGAGAACAGGGCCCGCTGCTCGGGCGGCTCGGCGTCGTGGCCGTTGACCTGCTCGACGCGGACCAGCGAAGGATGGCGCTCGTTGCGGCGGGCGGGACGCGACCGGCCGGCCACCTCGTCACCGGCGCGCAGCTCGCAGCGCCGTATCTGCGCCGGCGAGACGTACACGTCGTCGGACTCCGAGCCGGCCGCCGTGCGCAGGAAGGCGCTGCCGTTTGAAAGGATGTCGAGCACGCCCGCCGCCGGCTCGCGCTCCGCTTCGTCGTCGTCGGATTGCTCGGCGGCCCCCACCGGCGCTGTCTCCTCGGCCTTGGGACCGTCGCCGCCCTTGGAGCCTTCGTCGTCGCGAGAGCGCGAGCCGCCCCCCCGGCGTGAGCGTGAGCGCCGGCCCTGGCGCCGTGGAGCAGGCGACTCGGTGTCGCTCTCCGGCTTCTCCTCGGTGGCGGGGGTCTCCTCGGCGCCGCCCTGGGCGCCCACGATCGCCGCGATCAGGTCGTCTCGGACCAGCCTGCGGTAGCCCTCGAGGCCCAGCTCGGAGGCGATCGCGTGGAGATCGGCGAGCGGGCTCTGCTCGAGCTCGTCGCGCTGCAGGACTGTCACGGGGTGGGGCTCCTTGATCGAACGGGCAAAGCGCGGAGGGTAACCGTTGCGGCGGAGCCGTCCGCCGCCGGCGCGCGGGGACCCGTGCGCTCAGGCCGGCGTCTCGCGTCTGAGGTCCTCGGCGAGCGGCTCGGAGGCGACGGGCGCCTCGCCGCGCAGCGCGGCCCTCACGCCGATGAAGTCCCGCGCGCCGGCGACGTCGTGCACGCGCACCACGGCGCCGGGAGCGTCGAGCGCCGGCTCCAGCGCCGCCAGGGTGCCCGCGCCCCTCCCGCCGGGAGGCCGGCCGGTGATCGCTCCCACGAAGTCCTTCCGCGACGCCGCCACCAGCAGCGGCAGTCCCAGTCCGTAGAGCTCGGGCAGCCGTCGCAGCACCTCGACCGACTGGGCCGGCGTCTTGGCCAGGTCGAGGCCGGGGTCCAGCAGCAGGGCATCCTGCGCCACCCCGGCCTCCACGGCCTGGGTGGCGCGCTCGCCCAGCAGGGCGGCCACGTCGGCCACCACGTCCTCGTAGGCGGGAAAGGCCTTGGTCTTGGGCGCCGCGCGGGTGTGGGTGATCACCAGGGCCGCGCCCGCGTCCGCGCACAGCGAGGCCAGGGCCGGCTCGGCCAGGCCGCTCACGTCGTTGATCATCGCCGCCCCCGCCTCCAGAGCGGCCGCGGCCGGGCCGGCCCGCCACGTGTCCACCGACACCGCCACTCCTTCGCGGGCCAGCCGTCTGACCACGCGCACGATCCGATTCGCCTCCGCTGCCTCGGGCACGGCCGCGCGGTCCGTTCGTCCCGACTCGCCCCCCACGTCCACGATCTCCGCTCCTTCGCGCACCAGCGCCAGCGCCCGCTCGGCGAGCCGCCCCGGGTCCTCGTGACCCCCGGGGTCGGAGAAGGAGTCGGGGCCGGCGTTGACGATTCCCATCAGCGCCGGGGATCC
>JBBJOH010000004.1:0-13966 GCA_037720995.1 Thermoleophilaceae bacterium | reverse complement strand
CGCGAGGCCGCGCTGCTGGAGCAGATCCTCGCGCCGGCCCTGCGCTCGCGCAACGCAGAGCGCCGCAAGGAAGCCGTCCAGGCCCTGGAGAACCTCGCCGCCACCGCTTCCTACCTCAAGCACCTGCTGCTGATTCGCGACCTGCGCAAGATCGCGAAGTGAGGCTGGCCCTCCGGCGCCGGGCGGCCCGCGGGGCGTGAGGTCTCTCGAGGAGAGCTTGAGAGCGCACATCCGTGACATCCCGGACTTCCCCAAGCCCGGGATCGTGTTCAAGGACGTGACCCCGCTCTTCGCCGATGCGCCAACCCTCAAGGCGACGGTGGACGCGGTGACCGCGCACGCCAATGCGGCAGGGGCGCAGTACGTGGTGTCGGCGGAGGCGCGCGGCTTTGCCCTGGGCGGGGCGGTGGCCGCCGCCGCCGGAGCGGGCTTCGTCTTCGCCCGCAAGCCGGGCAAGCTGCCGCGCGAGACGCTGACGGTGGAGTACGAGCTCGAGTACGGGATGGACGCCCTTGAGGTGCACACCGACGCCTTCCCCGCAGGCGCGCGGGTGCTGGTGCACGACGACCTGCTGGCCACCGGCGGCACCGCCGCGGCCCTGTGCGCCCTGGTGGAGCAGGCCGGTGCGGTGGTGGCGGCCTGCTCCTTCGTGGTGGAGCTGGCGTTCCTCGCGGGGCGCGAGCGGCTGGCCGGCCGGGAGGTCCGCAGCCTGATCGCCTACGACGCGCAATAGGCTGTCGGCGTGCCGGTCGTGAGCCGCTCCCGCACGATTCCCGCCGCGCCGGAGCGGATCTGGACTGCGGTGGCCGACCCCGAGCACCTGCCCAGGTGGTGGCCGGGCGTGGAGCGCGTCGAGGACGCCTCCCGGGACGCCTGGACGGCGGTCCTGACCTCCCGGAAGGGCCGGTCCCTGCGCGCGGACTACACGCTGCTGGAGTCAGACCATCCGCGCCGGCGCTGTTGGCGCCACGAGGTGGACGAGTCACCCTTCGAGCGCATCCTTAGCGACGCGGTGACCGAGCTCGAGCTGGAGCCCGACGGGACCGGCACGAGGGTCACGCTGACCGCCCGCTTGAGCCCGCGCGGCTTCTCCCGCCTGGGCGGGTTGCAGATCCGGATGGCCACCCGCCACCAGCTCGACGGCGCACTCGAGGGGCTCGAGGGGCTGGCCGGCGAATGGAAGCCCGGCTCGTGATGCGCTGGTGGGGGTGGGGGGAGGACCAGCACGCCGTCTCGCTGCCCGAGCCGGCCGAGCGGATGCTCGACCTCGAGCTCGGCATCGAGCCCCCGTCGGGGCCGCAGCCGGTGCGCGGCGGTCCCGATACCGTCGCCTTGCCAAAGCCCGCGCTCGGGGCCGCGGCCCGCCGGGAGCTGGTCGCGGCGGTGGGGGGCGAGCACGTGGTCGACGATCACGCGTCGCGCGTGGCCTGCGCCGCCGGGCGAAGCTACCCCGATCTGCTCGCGCTGCGCAGCGGACGCCTGGCCGGCGCCCCCGACGCGGTGGTGCGGCCCGGCGAGAGCGCCCAGGTCGCGGCCGTGCTGGCCGTCTGCGCCCAAGCCGGCGTGGCCGTCGTGCCGTTCGGAGGCGGCACCAGCGTCGTGGGCGGAGTGGATCCCGTCCGCGGCGACCACCCCGCCCTGATCGCCCTGGACCTATCGCGGATGGACCGCGTGCTGGACCTCGACCCGGTCTCGCTCACCGCCCGCTTCGAGCCGGGGATCCTCGGCCCCGAGCTGGAGCGCCGGCTGGCCACCGCGGGCCTGACGCTGGGCCACTATCCGCAGTCCTTCGAGTACTCGACCCTGGGCGGGTGGGTCGCGACCCGCTCCGCCGGGCAGGCCTCCACCGGCGTGGGACGGATAGACGACCTCGTGCAGTCGCTGCGCTGCGAGACTCCGGCCGGCCCGATCGAGACGCGGGAGGTGCCCGCCTCCGCCGCCGGGCCGGCGCTGAAGGAGCTGATCATGGGCTCGGAGGGGGTGCTCGGGGTAATCTCGGCCGCGACCCTGCGGGTGCGCCCGCGCCCAGCGGCCCACCACTACGAGGCGTGGTCGGTCGCGTCGTTCGCCGGGGGGGTGGAGGCGCTGCGGACGGTGGAGCAGGCCGGGGCGGCTCCCGACGTGAGCCGGCTGTCCGACGAGTCAGAGACCGCGCTGACGGTGGCCCTGGGCTCCACGGGCTCGCGGGTCGAGGCGCTAGGTCGCACCTACCTCCGCCTGCGTGGGCACGACGAGGGCTCGCTGATGATGGTGGGGTTCGAGGGCGAAGCCGGCGACGTGGCGCGGCGCCGGGGCCGGGCCGCCGAGATGCTGCGCGGCGCCGGCGCCGTTCACCTCGGCGAGCGGCCCGGCCGTGCGTGGCAGCGGACGCGCTTCGCCGCCCCCTACCTGCGCGACGAGCTGATGGACCGCGGCGCGCTGGTGGAGACCCTGGAGACGGCGACGACGTGGTCCAACCTGGCCACCACCTACGCCGCGGTGCGCGACGCGCTGGCGCAGAGCCTGGCGGCGCTGGGCACGCGTCCACTGGTGATGTGCCACGTGTCGCACCTCTACCCGACCGGCGCCTGTCTGTACTTCACCTTCATCGCCCAGGCGCTCGAGGGGCGGGAGCTCGAGCAGTGGCGAGCGGCCAAGCACGCGGCCGGCGACGCGATCGCGGCCGCCGGGGCGACGATCACCCACCACCATGCGGTGGGCCGCGATCACCGGCCCTGGATGGGTGACGAGGTCGGGGCCGTGGGCCTGGAAGCGCTGCGGGCGGTCAAGGCCCGGCTCGACCCGACCGGGATCATGAACCCCGGGAAGCTGCTGCCCGCGCCGTAGCCGCCGGCTACTGACCCTGCGGAGGCGCGCCCTGCTGCGGTGTGCCCTGTGGTGCCCCCTGCTGGGGCTGAGCCTGTGGCGCCCCCTGCTGGGGCTGAGCCTGAGGGGCCTGCAGCTGGTCCAGGCGTCCGCGCAGGATCGAGCTGCCCGAGTGGCCCCGCTTCTGGTCCACCTGCTCGAGCGAGACGTCGATGTACTTGTACTTCGTGAAGTCCTTCGGCAGGTTGCCCGCGCCCTGGAAGGTGCCGCGCTGGTCGGTCACCTGCGCGCCCATCGACAGGGCGTTCTTCTGGGAGTTGTAGAGCCAGACCTCGTAGGCCTGTCGATTCTTGGTGGGGGCGAGCTGGGCCTGGACGATCAGCTGGCGCTTGGCGCCCCGCTCGGCGATCACCGCCACGCCGGCGGCCTTGGCCTGCGACTTGCCCGCCGGGCGCAGCACGAGCTGCCCGATGATGCGCGGCTGGGCGTTCGCGGCATTCTCGGTCGAGGGCTTCGAATCCTTTTCGTCGTCGCCCGCGATCCGGGAGACGGCCTTGAGCGGCGGCACGAAGAGGACCACCAGCAGCAGGGCCAGGGCACCAAGACCACCGGCCAGCCGGCGGCGCTTGACCGCATCGCGCGCTTCGGGGGAAAGGGGGCCCGAGGGGCGATCGCCGCCGTCCGCTGCGGGCCTTGACTCCTTGGGCTCCCTTGGCGCCTTGGCCTGGCGGTCCCGGCGGGGCTTTCGCTCGCGCCGGGAAGCCCCCGCCGGCTCTCCCGCGGGGATCGTCGGCAGACTGGCCGGGTCGTAGAACTGGTCCAGGGAGTCGAGCACCGATCGCGCCCACCCTCGACCCGCCTCCGAGCGCCGCAGGTGGCCCTTGGTGGCCGTCGCCTCGGGCCCGGTCTGCTGGTTGAGCAGGTAGTCGGCCAGCTGGCCGCGCCAGTCGTCGTCGACGGCCGCGGCCGAGACGGGGGAGAGGCGCACCAGCGCCTCGCGGGCCAGCTCACGTACCCGCGAGGTGGGGAGGCCCAGCATCGTCGCCAGCTGCTCGTACTGCTGGTTCTGCTTGAGAACCAGCTCGATGATCGCGCGCTGCTCCGCCGAGAGCTGGTCGAAGGTGGCCATGAGGAAGGAAAGATAGCCTGCGAGGGGTGACGGAACCGCCGCCCGCGCTCCCCGTGTCGCAGGGAACGCTCGACGACGTGCTCGGCTTCAGCTTCGAGCACGCCGACGCCGACACGGCCCGCGGGTCCTTCGAGGTGGTCGACCGCGTGCGTCAGCCCTTCGGAATCGTTCACGGCGGCGCCTACGCGGCGATGGCCGAGACGCTGGCCTCCCTTGCCACCTACAGCCAGGTCAAGGACGAGGGTGAAATCGCCGTGGGCCAGTCCAACCACACCAGCTTCCTGCGCCCCGTCTCGCAGGGCACGGTCCGCGCCGAGGCCCGGCGCCGCCACCGGGGGCGAACGAGCTGGGTGTGGGAGGTCGACTTCACCGACGACCAGGGGCGGCTGTGCGCGCTCACACGTGTGACGATGGCGGTCCGGGCGCAGCCGTCCTGAGCTGCCGGGTCGGGTACTGCACTCCTCCCGTGACTACTGCAGTGCCCGCAGCCGCCGCTTGGGCCGGGGCACCTCGGTGCGGTAGCGGTTGGTGATCGGCAGGCGGCGGTCACGGCCGAAGGCCTTGGTGGAGACCCTGATCCCCGGAGGCGCCTGGCGGCGCTTGTACTCGGCGCGATCGACCATCTGGATGGTGCGCTCCACATCCTCCTCCGAGTAGCCCCGGGCCACGAGCTCGACGGCGTCCAGGTCGTGCTCCACGTAGCCGGCCAGGATGGCGTCCAGCACCTCGTAGGCAGGGAGCGACTGATCGTCGCGCTGCTCGTGGCGCAGCTCGGCCGAGGGCGGCCGGGTGATCACCTCGGAGGGAACCAGCTCGCGGTCCGCCTGCTCGTTGCGCCACTCCACCAGGCGGTAGACCAGCAGCTTGAAGACATCCTTGATCACCGCGAAGCCCCCCGCCATGTCCCCGTAGAGAGTCGCATAGCCCACCGAGAGCTCCGACTTGTTGCCCGTGGTGAGCACGAGCCAGCCGAACTTGTTGGACAGGGCCATCACCAGGTTCCCGCGAATGCGGGCCTGCAGGTTCTCCTCGGCGATGTCGGGCTCGGTATCCGCGAATGACCCTGCCAGCAGCTGCTCGTACACCTCCATGGCCGGCTCGATGGCGATCTCCACCACGTCGGTGCCCAGGTTCTCGGCGATCCGGCGGGCGTCGGACTGCGTCTCGTCGGTCGAGTAGGTCGAGGGCATGATCACGCAGGTCACCCGGTCGGCGCCGAGCGCATCGACCGCGACCAGGGCCACCAGCGCCGAGTCGATGCCCCCCGAGAGCCCCAGCACCACCCGCTCGAAGCCGTTCTTGTCCGTGTAGTCGCGCAGGCCGGTGCGCAGCGCCGCATAGACCTCGGCCTCGGGGCCCAGCACGTCGGCCACGGCACCGCCGACCACCGCCTCGTCCTCGGCGGGCACCTGGAATGCGCCCAGTGTCGTTACGGCGGCCAGCGTGCCGTCCTCGCGCGCCCCGCGGACATCGTCGCGACGGCGGGTGTCTCGCAGCCGCGCGGCCGAGACCGCGCCGGGATCGAGCGAGCAGAGGGTCAGCGACTCCTCGAACTGGGGCGCCCGTGCCAGGACCGCGCCGTCCTGGTCGACAGCCAGGCTGTGCCCGTCGAAGATCAGCTCGTCCTGGCCGCCCACCTGGTTGCAGAAGAGGATCGCTGCCTGGTTGTCGCGCGCCCGCTGGACCAGCATGCGCTCGCGCTCCAGGCCCTTTTCGAGGTGGTAGGGCGAGGCCGAGAGGTTCACGATCACCCGGGCGCCGCCGAGCGTCTCGGTGGTCGCCGGGGGCCCCGGCTCCCAGAGGTCCTCGCAGATGGTCACGCCGACCTTCGTGCCGTTCACCTCGATCAGGGCCGGGTGCTCGCCGGCCTGGAAGTAGCGGGCCTCGTCGAACACCCCGTAGTTGGGCAGGTTCATCTTGCGGTAGACCCCGGCCACCCGGCCCTCGGCGAGCACGGCGGCGGCGTTGTACACGTCGTCGTCGGCCTCCGGGAAGCCGACGATCGCCACGATGTCGCGCGCCTCGGCGGCCAGCTCGTCGAGGGCGTGCCTCGCGGCCGCCAGGAAGTGGGTCTTGAGCAGCAGGTCCTCGGGTGGGTAGCCGGTCACCGCCAGCTCGGGAAAGACCACGAGGTGGGCGTGCGCGTCGCGGGCCCGTGCGATCGAGTCGGCGATCTTCTCGGCGTTGTGCGTGATGTCACCGACTGTGGTGTCGATCTGCGCCAGCGCGGCACGCAGAGGCTGCGGGCGCGCGCTCACCGCTCTCAGGCAATCCGGCAGACGCGCGCGCCGGTGCAGTCCACCAGCCGCCGGGGATCGACGTCGAACAGGCTGTGCCCGTCACCCCCGGCCGCCCACACGCGGTCGTGGACGAGCAGCGTCTCGTCGATGACCACCGGCAGGTCGTGGCCGAAGGGCGGGACTCCGCCGACGCAGTAGCCGGTGGACGCGCGCACCTCGTCCGCGCTGGCCTGGCGCACCTCGGCCACGTCCAGCGCGTCGGCGAGCAGGTCGGTGTCCACGCGGTGGGCGCCCGAGGCGATGCAGACCACGGGGTCGCCGTCGGCCACGAACACCAGCGACTTGGCGATCTGGGCCTGATCACAGCCTACGGCCGTGGCGGCCTCCTGGGCGGTCGCCGTAGAACCCTCGAGATAGCGCACATCTACGTCCAGACCGAGGCTGCGCGCCCTGTCTATGACCTTCTCACGCACTACCTATGAGATTACTCCGGCCGGCTCGGGAGCGCCCGTAAAGAGCGCGATACCGGCCGCGTGAGCAACGAGGCATAGAGCCCCGTGAGGCGACGCCTGGAATGTCTTCTTCGCGGCAGCCGCTCACCGAGCGAATGCGGCTTCACCCGGTTTGCAGGGTTTCTTGCGTTTACGTCCGCGTGTGACGGACGTCACACTGCCAACGTCGGCCCACCCTACTCTGGCGAGCTGTTGTTTCGATTCGGCGTCGCCGAGCCCCTCGCGTACGCGTGCGGGGGCGGGGAACCCAACGCCGCCTCCTGGCGGCAGGGGCGAATCGACTTCCGCGCGCCCGGCGCACGGTCAGTCGTAGCGGCTTTCTGAGCCGCGAGCCCGTCAGCTAACCCCGCAGGCACCGCCGGGAAAGGCATCTTTGTCACAACGATTCTCCATGCCCGCACGCGGTCTGGTCCTGGCGGCCATCGCCGGGGCAAGCACGGCCGGGGCGGTCTCGGCCGGGGACTCGGGCACGGCCTCAGCCGCCTCGCCAGAGGCCAGCATGGCCGTGTCCGCCGGCAAGCAGAAGGTTCGCTACGGCCGGCAACTCGGCCTCTCGGGCCGGGTCAGCGCCAGAGGGGCCAAGACCATCCGGCTCGAGCACGCGGCCCCGGGAGGCGCCTTCCGTCCGGTGAGCAGTTCCCGCACGGGCGCCGATGGCTCCTACAAGTTCGTTGTCAAGCCCCGTCGCTCGGGGTCCTACCGGGCGGTCTCGGAGACCGGGGCGGTCACCGCCCCCCGTCGCGTGACCGTGGTGGCGGCGATCAAGGCCCGGTCCACCAAGCACCTGGCCGGCGGTCGCAGCGGCAGTGTGCGCGGCAAGCTGCTGCCCGCGTCGAAGGGCCGCCGCGTGACCCTGCAGGTCAGGTCTCGCCGTGGCTGGAAGACGGTTGACCGCACGACCACGCGGGCGGGCGGGCGGTTTCGCGCCGCCTTCAAGCCGGCCGGACCCGGCCGCTATCGCGTGCGCGTCACAAGCGCCGGCAACACGCTGGCTGCGGCGGCCAGCGCCAAGTCGTCGCGCGTGAACGTCTACCGGGCCGGCAACGCGTCCTGGTACGGGCCGGGCCTGTACGGCAACAAGCTCGGATGTGGCGGAACGCTGACCCCGGGCACCGTAGGCGTAGCCAACAAGCGCCTGCCGTGCGGGACCAAGGTCACCTTCCGCTACCGCGGGCGCTCGGTCACGGCGCCCGTGGTGGACCGTGGCCCCTACGTCGGCGGTCGCGAGTGGGACCTGACCGCCGCGCTCAAGCAGAAGCTTGGCTTCCCGTCCACCGGCGCTGTTCTGAGCACGCGTTAGGACGTCCGCGAGGCGCGCAGCGCCTCGAGGAGCTTGACCGGCTTGCCGGTCCGAAGGATGGCGCCCGCGTAGATCCGGGCGCCCACCCGCACCAGGAGGATGGTGGTGGCCACCATGAGCACGATGGCCACTGCCACCTCCGCCGGTGCGGCGTCGCCGAGGGCCATCCGGCCGGGCATGACAAGCGGACACGAGAACGGCACCAGCGAGGCCACTTGGGCCAGGGTGCCGCCGCCCGAGGGGTCAAGGGCGCTGAAGGAGATGAAGAACGACACGAGGATCAGGATCGTCAGCGGCGTGGTGGCCGACTGCATGTCCTCCTGGCGCGACACCAGCGCCGCGGTGGCGGCGTACATCGACGCGTATAGGGCGTAGCCAAGCGGGAACCACAGCAGCACCAGCAACACGGGCCCAACGTCGGCCGCGGTGGCTTCCAGCGATCCCGTGGCTAGAGCGAGCCCCCCGCCCACGGCCACGATCAGCAGCAACTGGACCATTCCAAGCAAGCCCAGGCCGACGATCTTGCCGGCCATCAGGGCGCGCGGAGAGATGGTGGACAGCAGGATCTCGACGACCCGCGATGACTTCTCCTCGACTACCCCGGTGGCCACCCACAGGCCGTAGGTCAGCAGTTGGGCGTACAGCAGGATGCCGGCGGCCAGGGCGATGAAGCGCTTCTGGTCGCTGTTGGCGTCGCCGGACAGCGTCCGGGCGCGCAGGGGAGGGGGGTCCAGCGCCTGGCGCGCCGCTGATTCGGACAGGCCCTGGCGGCGCAGCGTCGCACCGGTCGATACCTGGCGCCGGCCGACCTGGAGGGCGCTGTCGAGCTTGTCCGGCAGCTCCTTGTCGGAGACCACCACGCGGCCCGCCAGCAGCGCGGCGTCCAGGTCCCCGTCGCGCACGAGCTTCTCGGCCTGGGCGCGGTCACGTACCCGCCTGGGCTCGATCTTGGCGTCGAGGTCGGCGCCGGCGCCGGCGGCGGCCACCGCCACGACCCGCTGCTCGGCCCCGGCCACGCCGACCTTGTACGTGTCGTCGTCGCCACCGACCAGTGCGGGCAGCAGGGCGGCCGCCACCACGATCGCGAGCGTTACGGCGCCCGAGACCAGAAACGACTTCTCGCGCACACGCTCGGTGATCTCGCGTCGGGCGACCAGCCAGAAGGACTGGGTGAAGCTCATGGCGCCACCGCGTCGCGGAAGATGTCGGCCAGCGTGGGCTTGGCGTGCCCGAAGCGCCGCACGCGGCCGGCGGCGGCCGCGGCCGCCAGCACGCGCTGGTCATCGGCGCCATCCGCCAGCGACAGCAGCACCGTGCCCTCGCCGCTGCCCGCGTCATCGACGCCGGGCACGCCCCGCCACCAGCCCTCGGGCGCATCCTCGACCTCGACCTCGAGCGTCTGGCCGCCGTGCCGAGCCATGAGCTCGGCCACGCCGCCGGAAACCACCAGGTGGCCGTGATTGATGATCGAAACCGCGTCGCACACGCGCTCGACCAGCTCCAGCTGGTGGGAGGAGAACACCACCGCAGCTCCCTGAGCGGCGCGCTCGGCCAGTACGGCGGAGAGCACGTCCACGCCGCCGGGATCCAGACCCGAGAACGGCTCGTCGAGCACCAGCAGCGATGGCTCGTGGACCAGTGCCGCTCCCAGCTGGATGCGCTGCTGGTTTCCCAGCGACAGCTCCTCGAGTCGGGTGTCGGCGCGGTCGGACAGCCCCAGCCGCTCGATCCAGGCGTCGGCGGCGGCCCTGGCCGGCTGGGCAGCCACGCCGTGCAGCTGGGCCATGTAGGTCAGCTGGTTGGCCACGCGCATCTTGGGGTACAGGCCGCGCTCCTCGGGCATGTAGCCGAAGTCCGAGCGGGTGTCGGCGCCAACCGGGGCGCCGTCCCACAGCACCGTGCCCGCGTCGGGCTCCACCACGCCGATCACGATCCGCATCGTGGTGGTCTTGCCGGCCCCGTTTGGCCCCACGAAGCCGTGCAGCTGGCCGCGGTGGACCTCGAACCCGAGATCCTCGAGCGCCACGACCTCGCCGTAGTGCCGGGTCAATCCTTCGAGCGAGAGCACACGGCGTACCTCCCCCGCAGCCCGGAGAACTACACCCTCAGCTCAAGCTGGCCCACGCCGCCGGGTCCGGCGGGGGCGGGCTCGGGGCCCTCCATCCCCGCAACCCGGACGCCGAGCAGGCGCACGGGGCGCACCGGATCGAGCGCCCGCAGCAACTGCCGTGCCACCGGCAGCACCTCGGCCAGCTCGCTCACGGGGCGGGGGAGGGTGCGGGCTCGCGTGTGGATCTGGAAGTCGTCGGTGCGCACCTTTATGGCCACGGTCCGCCCGTTGCGACCATGGCGGTCCAGGTCGACGCAGAGCTCACCGGCCAGCCGGTCCAGCACGGGCTCCAGCGTGGCCACTCCGACCAGGTCGTGGTCGAAGGTCGTCTCCCGCGACTCCGACTTTCGGATCCGGGAGGTCTCGAGCACCCGCTCGTCCTCGAACCGGGCAAGCCGCGCCAGGTGGGGACCCAGGCGAGAGCCGAACCACTCGGCCGACCGCTCGTCCGGCAGGGCCCCGAGCTGGTCCAGGCGATTGATGCCGCGCGCCTCCAGGCGCTCGGCCGTCTTGGGGCCGATGCCCGGCACCAGTCGCGGGGAGGCCGGGCCAAACCGCTCACGGGCCTGCTCGGCGGTGAGCATGAGAAAGCCGTCGGGCTTGTCGGCGTCGGACGCCACCTTGGCGACCAGCTTGTTGGGCCCGACGCCGATCGAGCACGCCAGCCCGGTGCGCTCGGTGACCGCCGCCTTGATCCGCCGCGCGGCCGCCCTGGGCCGCTCGAGCCCGGTCAGCTCCATGTAGGCCTCGTCCAGGCCGACGACCTCGACCTCGTCCACCTGGGCGCGCAGCGCCTCCATCACCTCACGCGATCGCTCCCGGTAGAAGACGAAGTCGGGGGCGACGAAGACTGCGTCGGGGCACAGCCTGCGCGCCCGGGAGGCGGGGGTGGCGCTGAACACGCCGAACCTCCGGGCTTCGTAGCTGGCCGTGGTGACAACCGCGCGAGGGCCGCCGCCCGCCACCACCACGGGTAGCCCGCGCAGCTCGGGGCGGCGCTGGAGCTCCACGCTCACGTAGAAGGCGTCCATGTCGATGTGAGCGATCAGCCGCTCGGTCACCCCGCCCAGGCTAAGCGTCACATCGGCTGTCTGACCGGCCTGATCAGCAGCTCGTTGACGTCCACGTGGGCGGGCTGGGACAGGGCGTAGAGAACCCCGCGGGCGATGTTCTCGGGCTGGAGCGCATCCTCGACCGGATCGTCGAAGAAAGGCGTGTCGACCTTGCCGGGGGCGATCACCGTCGTACGGATGTCGCTGTCGGCCACCTCGGCGCGCAGGCCCTCGCCCATGGCGTGCACCGCCCACTTGGTGGCCGAGTACAGCGACCCGGGCATGGCCTTGCGCCCGGCCACCGACCCGGTCAGGACCATGTGACCGCGCCCCTGTGAGCGAAAGTGGCCCAGCACCGCCCGGATCGACAGCGCGCAGCCGTAGACGTTGGTGTCGACCATCGAGCGCCAGTGCTCCACGCTCTCCTCCGTAAAGCCCCGCGCAGCTCCGAAGCCGGCGTTGGCGAAGAAGGCGTCGAGGCGCCCGAAGCGATCCAGCGCCGCCGCCACCAGCGCCTGCTGCTGGTCCCATTCGGTCACGTCGCAGCGAACGGCCAGAGCCGTGTCCTCGCCGAGCTCTCGTGCGAGGTCGTCCAGCTTGTCCCGGGAGCGGGCGCCCAGCACGACCCGCCAGCCCTCCTGCGCGACGGCGCGGGCGGTCGCGGCGCCGATGCCGCTGCTGGCGCCGGTGATGATGAGGACGGGAGAGTCAGAGGAAACCATCGCCTCGTTCTAGCAGGCCGTCTTGGCGCGACGAAAGCGGCCATCATGCGCGAGCATGGCGCCTCAATGAGCGACCTGCCGACCCTCACGTCCAAGCCCTCGGCGCGCATCCTGGGCGTGACCTTCACGCTCGCGGGGTTGCTGCACTTCATTCGCCCGGAGTCATACGAGGCAATCATGCCTCCCTTCCTGCCGGCGCACAGGGAGCTGGTGCTGCTGAGCGGTGCCGCGGAGAGCGCGGGCGGCATCGCCTCGTTCTTTGCCAGGGCGCACCCATTCGCGCGCTGGTGGCTGATCGCCGTGCTGGTGGCCGTCTTCCCCGCGAACCTCTATATGGCCCTTTACCCCGAGGACATCAAGGGGCTGCCCGACATTCCCACCTGGACGCTTTGGGCGCGGCTGCCGCTTCAGCTGGCGCTAATCGCCTGGGTTCTCAGGGCCACGCGCCCGCCAGAGTGACGCGATCAGCCGGCTGGGTCCGCGGGTACTTCCACGCGGCCCAGCATGTGGTCGACGGATCGGCCTATGCAAGCACGCTGCGAACCAGCGGGAGGGCAGCCTGACGGCGGTCGCTGGTCACCAGCAGAAGATCGTGCGCCAGGGCCATCGCGGCGATCCACAGGTCATTGGTCGGGCCGCGTCCGGTGGCGGCCCGCAACTCCCCGTAGCGAGCCGCCACGGCGCGATCGACGTCGATGACCGGTGCTTCCGCGATGGTCGAAGCCAGGCGCCGCAGGCGGGCGGCTCTGACGTGAGGCTCGGACGCGAGCAGCACGCCCGCCTCCAGCTCTCCGACGGTGATCGAGCTGACCACCCAGCCCTGGTCGAGAGGCACGGGCGCAGGCAAACCTCCGACCAGCACGCTGGTATCGACGAGCGCAGTCAGGTCTGCCACACGTCGACCGCATCGCCACGGTCATCGTCTCGCATGCGCTCGAGGTCCTCGGCCCACGTGACGTCGACGGGAGCGTCGGCCAGGATCCGGGTCAGCGTGGCCGGTGATGCGGCCACGCGGGGATCGGTGAGTGGCCCGAGCTCGGCGACGGCGCGGCCGTCGACGGTGATCGTCAGGCGCTCGCCGCGCTCGGCTCGCCGGAGCACCTCGCTGACATCGTTTCGCAGCTCGCGCTGGGGGATCCTCGCCACGATTTAGACCGTAGCAAGTCTTCTACAGAGGAGTTGCCACAGCGCCGCCGCAGTCCTTGGTAGCCTCCAGGCATCCGAGCAACCATTGACAAGGCAGGACGCTTGGTCATTCCTCAGCCATTGCGCAAGCGCCTCGGTCTGGGGCCAGGGGTAGTGGACGTAGTAGCCGACGGAGCGGGGATCCGTGTGGAGCCTCTGGCCGCCGAGTCGCTGGACGAGCGAGACGGTCGGCTGGTGATCCCAGCTTCGGGGATGGCCATGGACGACGACACCGTGCGATCGCTTCGCGATGCCGGACAGCGGTGAGGGCGACCCGGACCTGCTGGTAGACACCAGCGTGGCCGTCGCCCTGACGGTGGGCGACCACGAGCACCACCAAGCGACCTCTGAAGCTGTGGGCGGGCGTCGATTGGGACTCGCGGGTCACGCGGCGTTCGAGGCGTTCTCGGTGCTCACGCGCCTTCCGGCGCCGGTACGGCGGACCCCAGCAGTGGTCGCTCGGGTGCTGGCGGTCGGGTTTCCCGCCACGCGGTTTCTCAGCGCCGGTGAAGCGGCGGCCCTTCTCGCCCGACTCGACGGGGCCGGGATCGCGGGCGGCTCGGTCTATGACGCGCTCGTGGGCGCCGCCGCCCTCCAGCACGGGTGCACGCTCGGCACCAGAGACCGTCGAGCGCTGGATACGTACCGCAGGCTCGATGTCGAAGTCGAGCTGCTCGGCTGAATGGTCCCCTCGATCTGCGCCTCGATCGAGAGCAGCCCCGGCTATCCGTCCTCGGGCGAGCCGGCGCCCCGGCCCTCCCCGGGGCTCGCGGCGCCCTCCCCGGAGGTCGCGGCGATCTCCCGCGCGGTGCTCACGTCGCCCGCAAAGGGCTCGATTCGCCCGTCCGGCGCGATCAGGTACACGATCTGCTCGTGCAGGAACGCCTCGCTTCCCTCCTCGCCGAGCGCGG
>JBBJOH010000174.1:0-3803 GCA_037720995.1 Thermoleophilaceae bacterium | reverse complement strand
CGCTGATCATGCGCTTCGCGCTCGGCATGGACAACCGCGAGATCGCGCGGGCGCTGGATCGGTCGGAAGGGGCCACGAAGGTGTTGATCCACCGGGCGATCAAGCAGCTCGAGCAGGAGCTGGAGGGGACTGGCAATGGCTGAGATGGGAGATGTCGAGGCGCTGCTGCGCTCTGCGCTGGTGCCCGTGGAGCCTTCGGAGGCACTGAGCGACCGCCTCCAGCGGGGGCTGTCGGAGATCACCGACCTGGCCGTGGAGGAGCTCGCCGACTGGGAGATCTCGACCATGCGCGACCCACGCAACTGGGGTCCGACGGTTGCCGCCGTGGTGGCGGGGGGCGTGGCTGCGGGCGGGCTCGTGGTGCTCAGCGCGCGCCAGCGCCGCCGAAACCGGGGCAGCGGGCCGCTGCGGTCGCTCGAGCACGGCATGAAGGAGGTCTCCTCCGATCTCCGTGGCCGGATGGGACGTTGACCGAGCCCGCAGACGGCGAGCAGGAACGCGCCACGTCTCCAGAAGCTGATCCGACGCCGGCGTGGCCTGCGAAGCACCTGCGAGTGACGCCCGGCCAAGACCTCTCAAATCTCGCCGACGAGGAGATCATGCACCTCGTGCAGGACGGTGACCCGCGGGCCTTCGAGCTTTTCTATGACCGCCATTCGGGTCCCGCCTTCTCCCTGGCCTACCGGATGGTCGGCAACCGCACCGTCGCCGAGGATGTGTCGCAAGAGGCGTTCGTGTCGATCTGGCGCAGCCGACTGCGCTACCAGTCCGATCGCGGCAGCGTCCGGACGTGGGTGCTGGGAATCGTGCATCACCGCGCCATCGATGCGCTGCGGCGCAACACCGTCCACGACAAGCGCCGCGCCAGTGCCGAGGGAATCGAGGAGCGTTTCGAGGCCCCGGAGCAGACCGACGTCGAAGCCGCCCGCCGCGAGGAGGCCCGCACCGTGCGCGCCGCGATCGACGAGCTCCCCTCCGAGCAGGTTCGCGTGATCGAGCTCGCCTACTTCGGCGGCTTCTCCCACAGCCAGATCGCCGACCAGCTGGAGATGCCGATCGGCACGGTCAAGGGCCGTATGCGCCTGGGCCTGGACAAGCTGCGGCGTACCCTTGTCGGAGAGCCCGCATGAGCATCGAGCGCCACGAGATCTTCGAGCAGGAGACCGGCGCATACGTGCTGGAAGCCCTGTCGGAGGAGGAGCACACGCGCTTTACGCGCCACCTGATGGAGTGCCACCTCTGCCAGGACGACGTCGATCGCCTCCAGCGCGCGGTACACGCCCTGCCACGCTCGGTCACGCCGCTCTCCGCGCCTCCGGGGCTTAGGGCCGCGGTGATGGAAGAGGTGCGCTCCGACCTCGGCGAAGCGACCGATCGCCCGGGCCTGCTCGCCCGCCTGCGGGGGCGCTTTGCCGGCGCGGGCAGCCTGCGCCTTCGCGCGGTCTCGCTCAGCGCCGCCGGGATCCTCTTCATAGGCCTGATCGGGGGCTTCGGGCTCAGCCGGGTGGTGGACGACGGCGGCGGCGGGGGCGGCGAACGCGTGTTGACCGCGAAGTTCGACAAGTCCCGCATGGCCAGTGGCAGCGGCAACCTGGTGATCGCCGGCAAGAGCGCCGACGCGGGCGGCACCCTGCGCGTGCACGGCATGGCGAGCCTCCCGGGCGACGAGACCTACCAGGTGTGGCTGCAGCGCAACGGCGAGACGATCCCCAAGGCGCTCTTCAACGTGGGCGAGGATGGCAGCGGGCTGACCGCAGTGGACGGCAGGCTCGACGATGCGGACGTCGTGATGGTCACCCGCGAGGCCGCAGGCGGGGCGCGTTCGCCCACCGGCAAGCCGGTGCTGACCGTCAAGCTCTGAGCCCGCGCTAGCCGGCCACTACCCTCCGGGCCGGACCATGGACACCTGCTACCGCCATCCGGGGCGCGAGACCGGCGTTTCCTGCTCGAACTGCGCGCGACCGATCTGTCCCGACTGCATGACCTCGACGTCGGTGGGCATGCGCTGTCCCGAGTGCGCGCGCCAGAAGACCAAGGTCCGCACCGTAGGCTCCTCCGGCGATCCCATCCTGACCTACAGCCTGATCGCGATCAACGTGATCGTGGCGCTCGGGCTGGTCCTGGGAGGGAGCGACGACTTCGGCCGAAACCCGATCTATGAGTACGGCGCCCTGATCGCCTCGGGCAGGCTCCCCGACGGATCTTCCATCGGGGTGGCCCACGGCGAGTACTGGCGGCTGGTCACATCGGGCTTCGTCCACGGCTCGGGGAGCGGATCGTCGGTGTTCCTGCACCTGCTGTTCAACATGTTCGCGCTGTACGTGCTCGGCGGGCTGCTCGAGCCCGCGGTCGGGCGCCTGCGCTTCGGAGCGATCTATCTGGTGTCGATACTCGCCGGCTCCTTCGGCGCGCTCCTGCTCAGCCCCGAGGCCGGCTTCACCGCGGGCGCGTCCGGCGGGGTGTTCGGACTGATGGCGGCGGCGGTGGTGGTCATGCGAAACCGCGGGATCAACCCGATGGAGAGCGGGCTGGTCCTGTGGATCGGCCTGAACCTGCTGATCACCTTCACCATCCCCAACATCTCGATCGGCGGACACATCGGGGGGCTGATCGGCGGGGGCCTGGCCGCGTTCGTGATGTTCGACCTGGCCGACAGGGTCAAGCTGCCCGACCTGGTGCCCACGCTGCTGGCCGCGGCGATCGGCGTGGCGGCGGTGGCCGGCTCGATCGCCGTGTCGGTCTCAGCGGCCGCGTAGCGCTCGCTCCCAGACCTGCTCGAGCTCGAGGACCATCCGGTCGGCGTCGAAGCGCTCCGCCACCAGCTGTTGGCCCCGGCGTCCCATCTCGTCGCGCCGACTGGGCTCGTCGGCCAGGGCGCGGAGCGCGGTGGCCAGCGCCCGCGGGTCGCCCGGCGCGACCAGCGTCCCGGTCTCCCCGTCGACCACCGCCTCGGTGATCCCCCCGTGGCCCGAGGCCACCACCGGCAGGCCCGCGGCCGCGGCCTCGAGTGCCACCAGCCCCAGCGGCTCGGGGCGCGTGGAGGGCACGGCGAGCACGTCGGCGGCCCCGAGCACGGTGTCCACGTCGTCGCGAAAGCCCAGCCGCAGAAGCCGATCTTCGACCCCCAGCCGGGTTGCGAGATCGTCGAGTCGGCGGTCATCGTCATTGCCGGCGACGGCATCTCCCGCCACGATTGCGACGGCGCCGATGTCGGCCAGGGCCGGCTCGGCCAGCGCGCGAGCGAGGACATCCTGGCCCTTCCACGGGTGTATCCGCCCCACGAAGGCGACGACAAATAACCGTCGATCTATTCCGAGAGCAGAGCGAGCTGCTGGTCGAGGGGTTGGCCGCGGAACGCGCGGCAAGCCGTCGTAGAGCAGGTGTGCCTTGGGTGATCCTCCGAACTGCGCGGCCACGGCTCCCGAGATGCAGGCCAGCCCGTCGGCGGCCAGCAGGCGCCGGCGCATCAGCGGCCACAGTCTCTGCGCAGCCCGGCCGCCGGCCGGGGCGTAGATCTCGCGCACGTGGATCGTGTGGGCGGCGTTCGCTCGCCGGGCCACCGCTCCGCCCGAGAGCACCACCGAGGTGTTGTCGTGGACCAGCGCCACGCCGCGGTCGCGCGCCAGGATGCCCAGCCGGCGGGCGTCGCGGCCCAGGGCGCGGCCCAGCGCCACGGCGCCCGCCGGCCCCGCGAGCGAGCGCCGCAGCACCGCCAGCGGGTGCACCACGACCTCGGCGCCGGCCTGCTCCAGCAGGGGAGCCAGCCTGCCGCGCTCGGGGAGAACGCAGACGGCGCGCCAGCG